>VFKD01000164.1 GCA_009885735.1 bacterium | reverse complement strand
GGCACTCATTAGAGGGTGATTGTCAACACGTAAGGCGAGAGTGCGGCCCCCGGAGAGACCTCCGGGGGCCGCAATCATTTGTGGAGCACAGTGCGGATTCCTACGGAACCGTAACTGTGAGCGTGTTCGACGAGGGCGAGTTGCCCTGGGCGTTGTATGCAACCACGACGTAGTTGTACTTCTTGAGGTGAACGGCGGTTCCGTCCACATAGCCTTTGGCATTCGGCCCAAGCGTGGCAATGAGACCGTAGAACGAGGAAGTGCTCAGCTTGCGAAACACCTTGTAGCCGTCTTCGCAGTATGACTTGTCGCCCCAGCCCAGCGTGACGCTGGTTGTGGTAGCAGCCACTTTCGACAGCGTGCCCGGCCTGTTCGGCGCTCCAAACGTGCAGATACCGGTATTGAACCACCACCCGAATCCGTTCAGCGTACCGGTGTCGCCAAGGCTGACGTCTCGCACAATGAGCGTCCAAGTGCCGTTTGCAGTTTCACCCCAGAAAGCGTTCGAGACGAATTGCCACCCGATGATGTTGTTGCCGCTGTCCGAATCGGACCGTGAGAACAGCCTGCTTTTCGTGCCGCTTGGTGAGGTCAGATACGCTTCCAGGTCGCCCCTATAGGGGTGCGTGATGCTGAACGAGATCGACATCTCTTCCAAAGGTCGCGCCATCCCGCTCACGTTGAATGTTCGTGTGATGCCGGTCGCCGAATTGTCTGGAATTGCCACGCTCTCCTCATGGGTGCCTGTTCCCTCGATCCCGGCGGAGATACCCGTGATCTCTTGGGCCATCAGTCGCATGTTGGTCGCGTTGATGAGTCCCCAGCCGTAGTTCTGATTGAACTTGCGGCCCGCAGCGTTCGTCACCCACCCTCCGTCGGAGGTCGTGGTTGAGTCGAACGGGTCCAACACCTTGCAGGTTCGGCTCAGGATGTGCTTTGCCATTCTTCCGTTGAGGAGGGGCTGGTGCTGCTTGATCAGCGCCATCACGCCGGCAGCAAGCGGAGACGCAGAGGAGGTCCCTCCGAACGTTGGCGTGTAGTCTTTCGGCGGGTAGGTGCCGCCGGCGTTATAGCCCAGATTGCCTGTACGGTCGGTCGTAGTAATCTTGAGGAAGCCCGTCGAACTGCTTGGGGCAGTACAGGACACACAGGCTCCAAAGTTGCTGTAGGAGGCGAACTTGCCGTTGCTTCCAAGCGCCGCGACAGTAATCGCTCCGGGTCGGCTCTGGATGTGAAGCTTATTGGCGTCGTGGGCAGGTCCTGGTCGATTGTTGCCTGCCGCAATGCAGTGGATGGTGCCTGCGTTCATTGATGTATGAAGCGCAATAACCTGCGATACTGTGCTTGCGAACGGGTTGACGTAGCCGTAGCTGTGGTTCTTCACTTTGATGCTGGTGTTTGCGCCGCTGCTGTGATAGAGCGTGGCATCTACAAACATGGCCGAAGTTTGACTTGGAAAGTCGATGCGCAGGCCGGCGACGTTTGCGAATGGCGCGGCTCCCGTTACGCCGAGGGCATTGCCTCCCCGAGCTGCTGCTACTCCAGAGACAGCGGTTCCGTGGTTGTCGTCCGCGTGGACCGGATTCGGGCTGGCATCGTTCTGCCCAAAGTCATAGCTGTGAGCTGCCGAGTAGTTTGCCGAGAGGTCGGCGTGCGCTGTTTCCAGGCTGTCATCCACAATGCCGATGGTCACTCCTAGGCCGGTGATGTTTGCGTCCCAACACCCTTTGACGCCCGCATCTCGTCCCGAAACGTGCTCATTGATGAGGTGCCACTGCCCCGGAAAGCCTGCCGCTGGGGTGTTCTTGTGAAAGAGGGGATCATTTGGAACGAACCCACTGCGAACGTTGGCCGACCTGTCGTTCGGGTAGGCGGCAGCCACTCTCGAGTCCCGCAAGGTGATAAAAGCTGCGGCGGAGAGAGATTCTGGAGAGAGCGCTCGCATGACCCAGAGGTCGCGATCGCTCTGCAGCCTGTAGACCGGAATGAGACCGTTCGCCGCAGCGACGGCGCGTGCATCCGAGCCCGGTCGAAGCTGGACAATCAATTGATCCGTCGCTGTCGGCAATGAATCTGCAGGCAGAGTGCGTGGGGACTTGATGCCCCGCATGTCTTGCAGGGCCGGGTCCTCGTCCTCTTCGTTGCTCGCGACTGTTGCCCCGGTCGGCCACATGAGGATAGAGGCGACCACCACCGAAGCTGCGAACCCCGCCACGTAGTGTCCACGC
>VFKD01000087.1 GCA_009885735.1 bacterium | reverse complement strand
CCTGTTCCATCGATACGGAGGCTGGGAGTGGAACGACCTGGTCCTCTGGGACGACCGTGTATTCAGCCGCAGTGCCGAAACTGCGGTATGTCTGCGCCCCATAACACCATACGCGCTGCCCGATGCGCTCCCGTGAAACGCCTTCGCCTACGGCGTCGACGAAGCCCGCTCCATCGCTGTGCGGGATGATCCGAGGATAAGGCATGCCGTAGCCGAATGCATCTTGGCGCTTCTTTACGTCACCGGGATTAATGCCTGAGGCAGCGATTCGAATACGGACTTCCCCCGACTGGGGAAGTGGGTCCGCCATTTCGCCGACGACCAGGACATCGCCCGCGTCGCCCTGCCGTTCGTACCACGCAGCTTTCATTCCGTCCTCCGCTCCCTAATAGTCCTCAGCGAGCTTGCAGCCTGCTGCCTTACTGGGTCCTATTGATGATTCATCGCCGCGACCAGAGTCGCTTCGGCGTCAGAATCATCACAACTTGAAAGGCCCGCCGCCGCGTTCCGCAGTAATCCGCGCCACTTCGCCCGCTTAACCGGACTCCCCCGAAACTGCTCGCGGAACTCCTCCTCCGTCATCTCAGCCAACTCTTGCAACGTCCGCCCTACGACCGCCTCCCGCGGCTGAAACGCGGGCTCCACCGTCGGCTCCGGCCAGCGCACGTTGAAAGGGCAGACCTCCTGGCAGATGTCGCAGCCAAACACGCGGTTGCCCATCTTCTCCGCAAGTTCCGGCGCGATCTCCCCGCGATGCTCGGTGGTGAGGTAAGAGATGCACTTGTTTGAGTCCAGCACATACGGACCCACGAAGGTGAGCCACGCGTCGGCAGCACAGACCAGGATCGAGAACACCAAATACAGCACGACTTCGGGCGGCGCACTCTTGGCGACCTCAAGGCGATGACGCCAGGTTGCGGATGCGAACAGAGTGTTCATGGATGCGAGAAACTCCTTGCTAAGGTGAATGCTTCGCATTCACCGGTTTGACAGCGGAGCCAAGCCCGCAAAATCCAGTCCCCTACGATACCTGTGATCAGAAAGTGCGTGTCGATATTATAGGGAAATGCGTTTTGTCGTTATTTGATACTACTTGATATATAGACACAATCATTGATTTTAGGTTGCCTAACAAATGGGTCAAGCGCGGCAAGGTCTGGCCTTAGGGTCTGTTGGCAAATCCTTAAAGTACAATATTTTCCCTTTCGTCAAACCTCCCGTCTTTGACCGTGTTGGTCGCCTTAGGTGCGCCACTGACCACCGTGAACTCAATCGGGCCGCTCTTGGGGTTCGGGCCACCCGCTGCGCTGACACCCCCGGATCCGATGAGCTTGTAGCTGCCCGGTGCGAGGGCGATTTGGGCAGATGAGGCGTTGCCCGTTGAGGACGGGGTGTTTTTTGCGACGAGGCGGATATTGGTTACGCCCAGTGAGACGACCTCCCCCGGCGCGTAGGTACGGCGGCCCGCTCGGATGCGTTTTCGACTACCAAAGTCAATTGCCTGCCAGTGCCCTTCTGCATCGTAGAAGGAGGGATAGAGGTCGTCGCGCCTTGGGGAGACGGCGTTGATGGGGGCGGAGCTGGAGTTACGCCAGAGCGTTTCCACATCCACCGTATCTCCTAAACGAAAGGTTCGCGTTGCGTTGAGCAAGCGGATACCGCACTGCATGCCTTTGTCTACTTTGCCCCAAACAACCCCATCCGCTTTTTGGGGCTGAGGCGCGCTGCCAACCACGGTGAACGCAATCTCGCCGCTTCGGGGATCAGGGTCGCCTACGCCACCCAGACCGCTGAACGTGTAGGTGCCGGGAGCAAGCGTGATGTGTCCAGGCTCCTTATTACTCTTGGGCGAGGGCGTTCCCTCGGGAACCAGCGTGACTTTCAGAGTTCCCAGCGAGCGCACCTCGCCGGGGGCATAGTCGGTAGAGAAGGGAACGAGGTCAAAGCGTGCACCGCTATCGATCCCACGTCCGCGCCCACTGGCTTCGCGGATAATGGACACAATATCGAGTTGTCGGGGGAGTACCCAGTACGCTGTTTTGTCGCCGACATTGCGCCAGAGGAGCTCGGCCTCCAGCGTGTCGCCGGTTTTGAAAGTGCGGGTGGGGTTGAGCATTCGAATGCCGCACTGGAGCCCACGATCCACTTTCCCCCAGACGGCGGAAGCGGCGTTGCGTTGAGCCGCGGCGTTGAGCGTGCCGACTTCAAGGAAGATATAGGCTACCAGTG
>VFKD01000233.1 GCA_009885735.1 bacterium | reverse complement strand
GCAGGTGTAATCCGCACAACCCGCTGCGGCAAGTTGCACTTCTCCGACGTGTACTCGGCGCTCTGCGTGGCAGAAGGTACACTTAGGAGCACCAGCGCCGCGAGTCCTCGAGGCCCGAAGCGCGTCCACCGCCACGCAAATCCTGTCTGCGGGAGCCGCCCGTGCGCAAACCACGTCATGCCGTAAAGCTCCTCTTGGTGATCGCCGCAATGGGTGGGACCGCCATCGCGGCAAGACAATTAGCGCCGCGCAAAGCAGTGGGTCCTCAACCCAACGGCTCAACGCTTCTGCCCGTCAATCAGATCATAACACCAATCGGACGAGTTGTGAGCCTGCCCGGCACTCGCCCGAAGCAGATCGCACTCGACCCCAGGACGGGAAGGTTGGCGGTACTCTGCCAAGACAAGCTAATCATTTACAGCCGGGATGGAACCACACCCGAAGGCGAGGTAGGCCTAAATGCCTCTGCGCTTGGCCTTGCGTGGGCACCTTCTGGAGACGTTCTCTTCGTCTCGGGCGAGGACGATGTCATCTACCGAGTGCAGCTCGCTACGGGTAAGTGGAGTGTCGCAAGCGTCACGAAGATTGACAGTCCACTAGGCGGCGAGGCGAACCGCAACAAGGAGTCGCAGCCAACGGGGCTCGCTGTTTCACCCGATGGCACCCGCATCTATGCGGCGCTTGGCGCGCGCAACTCGGTCGTCGTGGTTCGGGCCGCCGACATGACGGTTGAGCGCACCGTCCCCGTCGGCGTCGCGCCCTACGCGGTTCTTCTCGTCAACGATGGCAGAACCCTCGCCGTAGCGAATCGCGGCGGTCAGCCTCCGGAGCCTGCCACGGGGTCACTCACCACAGCCGGCACGTTTGTCTCCACCAACCCTGCCACGGACGGGCCGGATCACGGCTCGATTTCACTCATCAATACCGTGGACTGGACCAGCACGCAGATCAGGACGGGAAAGCAGCCCGCCGGTCTTGCCGTCGACACCGATGCGGGACTCCTCTACGCTGCGCTCTCCGACGACGATGCGGTCGAGGTTGTCGACATGGAAAAACGGAAAGTGGTGCAGCGCATATCGCTTGCTAATCCGGGAGACCCAGGATTCGGGCAGATTCCGACCGGTCTCTGCCTCTCGGCAGACAGAAAAACTCTGTATGTGTGCTGTGGCGGCGCAAATACCATCGCAGTGGTGGAGACTGAATCGGGCAAGGTGAAGGGCTACCTTCCCACCGGCTGGTATCCAATCGATGCGTGCCTGCAGGGTGATAGGCTCGTCGTGGCCTGCGCAAAAGGGATCGGCTCGCGAAACGCGGATGCAAATGGAAGTTACAACGTCCATGCATCTGTTGGAACCCTTCAGTGGATATCGCCCACAGACCGCTCGGACCTCACGAGGCAGACGCGCCAGGTGGCGGCAAACAACCTATGGGGCCGCGAACTGGCGCCTCGAGCTGGGCGCAAGCCCGTCCCAATTCCAGAGCGTGTCGGAGAGCCGTCGGTCTTCAAGCACGTGGTCTACATCATCAAGGAGAATCAGACCTACGACGGAGTATTCGGCGACGTCAAAGAGGGGAACGGCATGCCGTCGCTCGCCATGTTCGGCGGAGATGTGACGCCGAACCATCATGCGCTCGCCCGCGAGTTTGTACTGCTCGACAATACGTATGCGAGCGGAACCAACTCGGCGGACGGGCATCAGTGGACGGTGGGAGCTATCGCGAACGACTATATCGAGCGAAACTACAGCGCGCACGTCAGAAGTTATCCCTATGATGGCGGCGATCCGCTTGCAGTCTCGCCAGCAGGATTTCTATGGACTGCCGGTCGAAACGCAGGCATCACCATGCGAATCTATGGCGAGTTTGTGGATGCGCCCAAAATACGCGATCGGCAGAATCGCCTGTTTCCTTCCTGGGAGAACCTGTGGGCCGACAGGAGCAGGAAGGAGAAGCGTTTCGAGATACTTGCGGCGAGCAGCACCCCGGCGGTCCGACCCTACCTTCATCCGGCGTTTATCGGATTCCCATCGCTGGTTTCGGATCAGTACCGGGCAGACACGTACCTTGAGGAGCTTGCGGAGTTCGAGAAGTCCGGAAAGATGCCTGCCCTCTCCGTGATGCTGCTGCCGAACGACCACACGAGCGGCACGCGGCAGGGGTTTCCCACTCCGAAGGCGTCGGTGGCGGACAACGACCTCGCGCTTGGGCGAGTGGTGGAGGGCATCAGCAAGAGCCGATTCTGGAAGGAGACGCTCATCCTAGTGATCGAGGACGATGCGCAACTCGGGCTCGACCACGTGGATGGGCATCGCACAGTGGCCCTCTGCATTTCGCCCTACACGCGGCGTGGCGCGGTCGTCAGCGAGGTCTACAACCACACCTCTATGATACGAACCATCGGGCTCGTGCTCGGCATGAAGCCACTCAACCGCTTCGACCGGACCGCAACGTCTCTCAAAGCCTGCTTCGTCCAGAAGGCGGACATCACGCCCTACATCTGCAAGCCGAACATCATCCCACTGGACCAAATGAACCCCATGCGTCGGGCACTACGAGGGGAGGCTCTGCGGCTTGCGGAGCTATCCGAGAAGCTGGACTGGAGCCAGGTGGACCGGGCGAATGCCGAGGTGGTGACGCGCGCCGCGTGGCACTCGGCATACCCATCCCGCCCATTCCCCGGACAGCACTTCCATGCGGTCGTGGACGACGATGACTAGCGTCCGTGAGCCTGGATTGGTACGGAAGAAAAGTTGTGGGCTCCGGCGAGGAGAACGGAACACTGCCTACCGTTCTTGGTCCGCCAAAGACGGACTCACGGGGTCACCCGAAGGGCCACCAAAGGCCGGAGCCACAATGGGCATATTATTCACGATTCCGCGAATCTCCTTCTTTGTCTGGCCCGAGTCCTGCATCAATTGCCTGTAACAGAGCGGTCCGACCTCTACGTAGTGGCCGCTGTGCTCTTCACGTTCCTTCTTTGGGGAACTGCTCTGCCCCTCATCCGCTCGTCGCTTGCTTCATTCTCTCCTGGGCATATCGCTGTTATCCGAATGGCTTCGGCTAGTGCGATGCTCGGGATCTATGCGGCGGCAGCGAGGAGGCCGCTTCCGTCTCGGCGCGACCTGCCGGCTATCGCTGTCTCAGCATTCCTTGGCGTCACGGTCTATCATCTTGCCATGAACTACGGCTTGGTGCATGTCACGTCCGGCAGCTCCAGCATGCTCATCAACACAGCGCCTATATTCACTGCGCTGCTTGCTGCCGCGTTCTTGGGCGACAGGCTGCCAATCGGCGGATGGATGGGAATCGGCTTGGGATTCTGCGGCGCAGGTCTCATCGTGCTAGGGGAGGGACGCGACTTCACGTTCGACCCGCATCTCCTACTTCCGCTGCTGGCCGCCCTGGCTTGGAGTGCGAACATGGTGATGCAGAAACCGTTGCTGCGACGCTATACTCCCATCGACCTCACGTGCTGGTCCGTCTGGATTGGTACGCTCGTGCTGCTGTTCTGGGCTCCCGGATCGCTCGCTGCTCTCCGTGCCGCTCCAACATCGGCCGCCGCGACAGTTGTCTATCTCGGGGTCGCGCCGATAGGTCTTGCCTATGCGACATGGGCGTTCGTCCTGTCTCGGATGTCTGCAACTCGCGCGGGTTCCCTGCTCTATGGCATTCCAATTGTAGTGATGATAACTGCGGCAATCTGGTTCGGCGAGCGGCCCCAGCCTCTCGCCCTCGCAGGAGGAGGGCTTGCCCTATGCGGAGTCTACGTCGTGTCGCGCGCGCGGCCTTCCGGTTGAGACCGTTCGGAACTTCGGCCACCGCCGTATTGGTCGGCCTAACGCTCGCCTCGGCGCAGCGAACATCAGATGTTCGTGTCGGCCCAATAACGAACAGGAAATTCCTCGTATCTACCGGCCAGATATTGACCCCGGCAGGGATATCAATCCGTTTCCCGCGCCGCCCAGTAGACATTGTTGTGACCGAGGACCAGAGATCGGTCTATGTGAAGGACAGCCAGGGCATTACACGCATCAATGGAGCAGATTGGACAATTGACAGGCGCCTCGGCTTCCCCGCTGGAGGCGGATCGATGCATGGACTTGCGGCCAGCAAGGACGGCGCACGAGTCTACGTAACCGATGCGTTGCGAGGTCTTCACATTGCGCAAGTAGATGCCAGAGGCAGAGCGCGATGGGCAGCAACGATCGATTTGCCGGGAAGACGAGCGAATGCAAGCTACCCATGTGGAATCGCGCTGTCCGCTGACGGCGCTCGCGCCTATGTGTGCCTCTCGATGAACAATACTCTGGCAGAAGTGGACCTTATTGCCGGCAAGCTGGTCCGCGAGATACCGGTCGGGGTGGCGCCATACGACGTTGTTCTTGCGCCGAATGCCGCCGGAGCGTGGGTCTCGAACTTTGGAGGCAGGCATCCAGGTCGCGGCGTCCCAAGTGCAGACTCTGCCGGCACACCGACGAGAATTGACTATCGGGGCGTTGCGTCCAGCGGCACGGTGTCGAACGTTAACTTGCGTACAGGTGTCGTGACTGCGGAACTTGCCGTGGGACTTCACCCGTCGGATTTGGCGCTCGACCCGCGGGGTACAGCTCTCTATGTTGCGAACGCGAATTCGGACTCAATCTCGATCATCAATACGGCCCGCCGGACGGTGATCAAGACGTTTTCGGTTCGGCCCACGGAGGACACACTGTTTGGATATGCTCCCACGGGACTCTGTCTGTCACCGGACGGAAGGCGGCTCTATGCTTCACTAGGGGGCGCAAATGCAATAGCCGTTTTCGGCATTGATGGAAAGGTACGGTCGAACCCAAGGCTTCTCGGCTATCTTCAAGCGGGTTGGTACCCGTCTGCAGTTGCTATTGCCGGACCAAACCTCCTCATTGCGAATACAAAAGGCTCGGGCCGGCGCATCAAGACGTTGGCAGGCGGCTTCAATGTCAAACCCACCTTCGGTTCGCTCCAGATCCTCGTCGAGCCCTCTGAGTACACCAACCACGCTCGCCCAGATCACTTTCTGTCAGGGCCAAGTCCGACGGCCGTCCAAAGCACGGATGCACTCCCAGTGGCCGTTCCAACCACGCTCGGCCGGCCCAGCCACTTCAAGCACGTGGTCTACGTCATCAAGGAGAATCGCACCTACGACCAGGTCTTTGGCGACATCACCGCTGGCGATGGCGACCCGAAGCTGTGCATCTATGGGCGCGACATCACGCCGAATCAGCATGCGTTGGCGGAGCAGTTTGTGCTGCTCGACAACTTCTACTGCAACGGAGTGCTCTCGGCGGACGGCCACTCGTGGGTTACCGAAGGGTACGTGACCGACCATCTCGAGAAGTCGTTTGGCGGATTCACACGAAGCTACACGTTTGGCGACGACCCGCTCACCTATTCGTCGAAGGGCTTCATCTGGGATAATGCGCTCGACCACGGCAAGACCGTGGCGAACTTCGGCGAACTGGTCTACACGGAGACCGTGCCCAAGGACGCGAGCTTCACCGCGATCTATAGCGAATATCGCTCAGGGAAGTCCTCGGTCCGCTTCAATCACAAGACCGGAATCGCCCGGCTGCGGAGGTTCACGCATCCAACGTATCCGGGCTGGAACATGCGGGTGCCGGACGTGATGCGAGCGGATATCTACCTCAAATCCCTGAAGACTTATGCGAAGATCGGCAAGATGCCCAATCTTACTCTGCTCTATCTGCCGAACGACCACACGTCCGGCACGGCTCCGGGCGCGCCGACGCCGCGGGCACAGGTTGCGGATAACGACCTCGCCTTGGGGAGAATCATCGAGGGCATAAGTAGGTCGCGCTTCTGGAAAGAGACCTGCATCTTCGTCATCGAAGACGACCCCCAGGATGGGTTCGACCATGTAGATGGCCACCGCTCCACTTGCCTCGTCATCAGCCCATACTCCAGGCTGAAGTCGGTGGTTAGCAATTTCTACAACCAGACTTCGGTCCTTCACACCATCGAAAGCATCCTCGGGCTGCCGCCGATGACCCGCATGGACGCAAATTCACCCACAATGGAGGCCTGTTTTACTAATCGACCGGACCGCACGACGTTCAAGTCGCTAATGAACCGCGTGCCGTTGGACGAGATGAATCCTCCGATCTCCGCTCTTTCTGGGACGGCCCTTAACCTCGCGATGATGAGCAGCCGTCTACCACTAGCAAGGCCCGACCGCGCGGACGAGGAAACGCTGAACCGCATCCTGTGGCACTCCGCGCGCGGTGCCGCTGCGTTCCCCGCGAGCGTCTCGGGCGCACATGGAACCGGGCTGCGCGCCCGTGGTCTGCGCAATCTGGACAAGTCCGCTCCCGATGACGACTAGGTCGGCGTCCGAACGGTGAGTTCAGCTACAGTTGGTATGGTGCTGATCTCGGCTGTCGGCCATGTGTACTGGAATTTTCGCCTCAAGAGAGCCCTGGACCCGGCAATCTTCGCCTGGTGGCTGCAGGTCTTCGGGTCTGGGCTGTGCCTAGTGCTCGCGGCGTTCTCCGGCGTGCGCTGGACGGTTCCGCCTGCCGGTTGGGCTTGCGCATTCGCCACGGGGGCAGTGTACGCAGCCTACTACTGCCTCATGGCGGAGAGCTACAATCGCGCGGATCTGACTCGCGCCTATCCCATCGCACGTGGAGTAGCCCCCGTTGCTTCACTCGCGTTGGGTGTGCTTCTGCTCGGCGAAAATCCGTCGAAGTTGGGCTGGATCGGCATTGCCACTGTCTGCTGCGGCCTCTGGGTCCTCGCGTTCGGCGCGGACCAGGGAGAGCCCCGAAGGGCGAGCACCGGCGTAGGACTGGCAGTGATGGTGGGGCTGTGCGCCGCAGCCTACTCCGCTATCGACAAGAAGGGCGTCTCGCTGGTGTCGCCAGTTCTCTATCTAGGCCTGACATTCGCGATTGGATCTGGCCTGCAGGGAATGGTTTTGCTGGCCGGTGGCAGGCGCGGAGCGTTCCTGCGGGAGATAAGAAATGGCCCCGTTGAGCTCCTCTCAGCGGTCACAGTTGCAACCCTCAGCTACCTACTTGTGCTTGCCGCGATGCAGAGCGCGCCGGTCTCGTACATCGTGCCGCTCAGGTCCACGTCCGTCCTGCTCAGCCTCGTAGTGGGCCGAATCTGGCTCGGCGAGCGGGTTACGCTTGGACGCGCTGTTTCGGGCGCATTGGTTGTAGTTGGCATCGCCCTGATTAGCCTCTTCGGCTAGCGCAAGTTCGGGAAGGTGCAGCCGCGACCGTGGGTGAAACTAGACGAGACTACGCGCACAATCACCAACAATCTCCGGAGGGCTCACTCGATGGCTCTAAGGTCCACCATTGCCTGCCTCAGCCTGCTCATCGCATCAACAGTTGGGCAAGCACAGCTCTCTACGCCACTCGTGACTGGCAAACACATCACTCCGCTTGGCCGGCATGTGGCAGTGGGCAGCTTCCCCGCCAACATGCTTCTCAGCCCGGACGGACGCTTCATCGTCATCACAAACACGGGCTACCGTGAATACTTGACGGTGATGAGCGTGGCTACGGGACGAATAACGTCTAGAATCTCCTTCAATGCAGACCGGACCGATGGCAGCAACAAGCGGCAGGGCCTCTACTACGGCCTCGCGTGGGGACCCGCTGGGTCAGTTTCGTTTACACTCTATGCCTCTCGCGGAGCCGAGGACACCGTGTCCGTCCTTACGTTGGATGCGATGGGCAAGCTCACGGATTCGGGCGTCCTTCTCGAGAATCCATCCGGCGTGGCCGACTTCAAGGCGCCGCACATCATCGCGGGAGTGGCAGTCGGCGCAGGTGGCGCGCGCCTCTACGCGGCGAACAACGAGACCGGGCGCAGCACAAATCTTCGCGGCAGCCTTAGCATAATCTCGACGGCTACGAAAAAGGTTGAGGCAAAGATCGAGACCCCAGGCTATCCGTATGCCGTCGCAGTCGTCCCTCCGCACGGAGCATCCGCCGAAAAGGTCTACGTCTCGAGCGAAAGAGACGGAGTGGTGACGGTGGTAGATCCAGCCTCCGCAAGGTCGGTTCGCGACATCCGAACCGGCGAACAGCCTATCTCGCTTGTGACGGATCGAACGGCGAAGCGGCTGTTTGTTGCGAATGCCGGAAGCGACACAGTCTCGGTGATCGATACAACGACGGACACCGTCACCAACACAATCCTGCTTCGGCCCGACGATGTACGCGGCCTGCCTGGGGCTACTCCCACAGGTCTGTCGCTTTCTCCAGACGAGCAAACGCTGTACGTCACCTTAGCGGACATGAACTGCGTGGCCCTTGTCGACCTGAAGGCAATGCGCACCACTGGCTACCTGCCCGTGGGATGGTACCCAACGTCTGTGGTTGCCTCGCCCGATGGCAAGAAACTCTTCGTGGCGAATGCACGCGGTACAGCCGACCGAACTCCGAACAAGGGCCCCGGCGGCCTCGGGAGCAATGCAGCAAGCCGACACATGGCGAACCTATTGGAGGGAACCGTCGCCGTCGTGCCGCTGCCTGCCACTGCGGCTGAACTGACGAAGCACACGGTTCAGACTATTCGCAACAATCGCCTAGCCGAAGGGAGCTTTGCATCCTTCAAGAATCCCGGCATTAAGCACGTCATCTACATCATCAAGGAGAATAGAACCTACGACCAGGTTCTCGGAGATATTCCAAAGGGCAATGGCGACCCAACGCTGACACTGTTTCCAAGGGAAGTGACGCCGAATCAGCACGCGCTTGCCGAGCGGTTTGTGCTGCTCGACAATTTCTATGTATGCGCCGAGATGTCTGCCGACGGCTGGAACTGGTCTACTTCCGGCATGGCGAGCGAGTACATCAGCCGTAACGCCAACTACAACTACAGCAATCGCGGGCGCAACTACGACTACGAAGGTACGAACAGCGGCGTGCCGACGGACCTTCGCGGCCTTCGGGACGTGGCGGCGGCTCCGGGTGGATACGTATGGGACCAGTGCGTCAAACACGGCGTGAGCTTCCGAAACTACGGCTTCTTCTCGACCTCGATTGACCCGGCAACTCGGCTCAAGGACGGCGAGAAGGCCGATACGGAAGAGAACGTTCCGGTAAAGAAAGCGCTTGTGGGCAAGACCGACCTGAACTTTCGGGTGTACGACAACGGCTACGCAGACAGCGATGCCTGGGTGCGGCACGATGCCCCTCACGGCGCTCAGATGAAGACATTTGGCAAGTTTGCTGCGCCCAGCAGGTTCTCTGAGTGGAAGCGCGAGTTTGATACGTATGTGAAGTCCGGCAGCCTCCCAAGCATGATGTTTGTGCGCTTCGGCAACGACCACACGGTGGGTACGCGGGCCGGGTGGCCCTCCCCTCGCGCAATGGTGGCAGACAACGACTACGCGGTCGGGCAGCTTGTGGAAGCGGTGAGCAAAAGTCCCTTCTGGAAAGAGACGGCTATCTTCATCCTTGAAGACGACGCACAGAATGGATACGACCATATCGACGGCCACCGCTCTACTGCGTATGTCATTTCGCCGTACATACCTGCAGGCACCGTGGACAGCCGCTTCTACAACACCGACAGCATGCTGCGCACGATGGGGTTGATCCTCGGAATGGCGCCGATGTGCCAGTATGATGCCATCGCCACCCCATTTAGGTTCTTCGGCGCTGTGCCCGCAAATAGTGCGTCATACGAGGCGATACTTCCGGCAAAGCAGATCATCGCCGAGAGGAACTTAGCCACCGCCTACAAGGCAAAGGTCAGCGCCAGGTTCAGCACCAAGGACGCGGACACAGTGCCGGATGACCTGCTTACCGAGATACTGTGGCACGCGGTCAAGGGGAAGACTACCCCGCAGCCCGCGAGGCGGTCCGGCATGAGACTTGCCGCCCCACGCAAGACCCGATAACACAATTCAGCGTAGGAGGCGCTCACTATGGAGAAGGTTCTCGCGCTGGGACTGGGCGGTTTTCTGGGAGCCAATGCACGCTACTGGCTTTCAGAGTGGATTGACCGCGCATATCGATCGAGCTTTCCGGCGGCAACCCTGCTCATCAATGTCTCCGGCTCATTTGCCCTTGGGCTATACGTTGCCGCTGCATCCCAGCGCGGCTGGGGGGATGCGTACCGGCTCCTCTTCGCGGTCGGCTTTCTGGGCGCCTACACCACATTCTCAACCTTCTCCCTCGAGACGCTCTCATTGGCCGTGGATCAAGGAAGGCCGGGCGCCGCAATGCTCAACATCCTGCTGAGCGTGGTCGGCGGCGTTGTCGCAGCCTGGATTGGAATTGTGGTCGGTCGGACTGCATTTCCCACCGTTGTCGGATAGAAGCGCCTACACCCATGCCCCAAATAGTCGTCGAGAATCTCTGCAAATCCTATCGCGTGGCAGTACGCAAGCCGGGAATGTGGGGCGCGATTCGAGGAGTTGCCTCGCGAGAGCATCGTGTCGTCCAAGCCCTCGACTCGGTCTCGTTCGAGATAGATGAAGGCGAGCTTGTGGGCTACATCGGGCCCAATGGCGCCGGCAAGTCCACTACGGTTAAGGCGCTCGCCGGCATTCTCGTTCCCGATTCCGGTACGTGCATCGTGCGTGGCCGAACTCCCTGGCGAGAGCGCAGAGCGCACGTCGCGGAGATCGGCGTGGTGTTCGGCCAGCGCACGCAGCTCTGGTGGGACCTGCCGGTTCGCGAATCGTTCGAGTTACTCGGCGAGATGTATCGAGTTCCAAAGGACCGTCTTCGCCGAACCTTGACCGAACTCGTTGACGTGCTGCAGATTGCCTCTGTGCTGGACCAGCCTGTTCGCCAACTCAGCCTCGGGCAGCGGATGCGGTGCGATCTCGCGGCGAGCCTACTGCATACCCCTCCCATCCTGTTTCTCGACGAGCCTACAATTGGCCTCGACGCGATCAGCAAGCCTGCAATTCGGGAGTTCGTGCGAAGGCAGAACCGTGAGGAAGGCGTAACCGTAATCCTCACCACACACGATCTCGACGACATTGAGTCTCTGTGCTCGAGAGTGATGCTCATTGCTTCGGGGAAGATGCTCTCGGACGGTCCGGTAAGCGCTCTTCGCGAGGCGGTTGGCGGAGAACGCAGGCTGACTCTCGACCTTGAGGACACGCACACCGAGGTAACGCACGCTGCCGCGAGGCTTGTCTCGAGAGACGGCGCTCGAGTTGTGCTTGCGTTTCGCCCGGCCGAGGTGTCAACGGCCGAACTCATTCGGTCGATCACCGACAAGCACGCAATAAAGGACCTCACCGTGGAGGAGGCGCCGATTGAGGAGATAGTTGCAGGCATATACAGGGAGATAGAGGGCGCATGAGGCCCTACCTCGCTGTCTTCGAGGCTAGAACGCGAATGCTCCTTCAGTATCGAGCAGCGGCTCTCGCGGGCATTGCAACCCAAATATACTGGGGGGTGGTGCTTGCAGCAATCTTCACGGCGTTCTTTGCACGCTCCGCTGCGGTCCAGCCGATGAGCCTGAGCCAAACGATAACCTACATCTGGCTGGGTCAGGCTATGCTCGCGCTCATCCCATGGAACGTGGAATCGGAAACTCGGGATGTAATACGCACGGGATCAGTAGCCTATGAGCTGCTTCGGCCGGTCGACCTCTACGGCCTCTGGTATGCCCGCGTGGCCGCCGCGCGATTTGCTCCTCTGGTTCTCCGTGCCGTTCCCCTGTTTCCGTTTGCACTGTTGTTCTTTGGAATGGCGCCTCCGGTGTCGGGCGCATCGGCTTCAGCGTGGCTGGCTGCTACTCTTGGCTCGCTGCTTCTAGGGTGCGCAATCACGAACTTGGTCCATGTCAGCATGCTTTTCACGGTTGACCCGAACGGGGTATTGCGTCTCACCATTCCTGTCGTGATGATCTTCTCGGGATCATTGATCCCTCTTCCTCTGATGCCGGAATGGATTCAGGGACTGGTCGCATTCCTGCCGTTTGGCGGGCTCATCGACAGCCCGTTCCGACTCTACATGGGCCACATTCCGGCCTCCGACGCCTGGATAGTGCTACTTCACCAAGCCGTTTGGACCTGTGTTCTCGTGTGTATTGGGAGGTCAGCGCTGAAACGCGGCGTGCACACGCTGGTGATACACGGCGGATGAGCTACTCACTTCACTTGTATGGTCGGTTGATTCTCATTGCACTGCGCTCACGAATGCAGTATCCAGCATCGTTCGTGATGCAGCTTGCCGGAACGGCGCTGCTTACAGGAACCGAGTTCGTTGCCGTCTGGGCGCTATTTGCCCGGTTTGGCACACTCGCGGGCTGGAGATTGGAAGAGGTGTGCCTCTTCTATGGCATGTCGAACTTGGGTTATGCCCTCGCGGAATGCCTTGGAGAAGGGTTCGACAAGTTTGCGCAGCAAGTGCGCAAGGGCGACTTTGACCGCCTGCTCCTGAGGCCATGCAGCACATCAATGCAGGTTGCAGGGTCCGGCATGGACCCGATGCGACTGGGCAGGCTGGTGCAGGGCGGAGCGGTACTCGCGTATGCTGCGGTTTCGCTGGGCGGCGCGTGGGATTGGCTGGAGATTGGCCTCATCATTGGGTGCATTCTAAGCGGCGCCTGCGTGTTTGTTGGGCTGCTCGTCCTCCAGGCGACGCTCTGCTTCTGGACCATTGAGAGCTTGGAGATCGCGAATGTCCTAACGCATGGAGGAAATGAGGCGGCGCAGTTCCCATTCGACATCTATGGGCCGGGATTGAGGCGATTCTTCACGTTTGTGGTTCCGCTGGCCTGTGTCAATATTCTGCCGGGAGCGGTTCTCTTGGAACGCGGTCCCACTCTGGGCATTCCCGCATGGGCCTCATGGGGAGCCCCGCTCATGGGACCCCTTTTCTTCTTGATCAGCCTGCGCGTATGGGAGTTTGGAGTGCGGCGGTATAGGTCGACGGGCACCTAGCCGCAGTGGTCATCGAACGACCGATTCTTCTTGACAGCCCGCTGGAGGCGCTCGTAATATTCGGCGTGGGGAATCTCAATGGCGCCCAGCGTCTGAAGGTGCGGAGTGACGTATTGAACGTCGAGAAGATCAAACTTTCGTGCGGCTAGGCGATCAACGAGAGCAGAGACAGCGACCTTTGACGCATCGGTTACGCGGTGAAACATGCTCTCCGCCATGAATGCCGCCCCAAGCGCAACTCCGTAGGTGCCGCCAACGAGTTGGTCTTCCTGAAATACTTCCACGGAATGCGCAAAGCCTTCTCGATGAAGCGCAGTATAGAGTGCAAGAAATGAATCACTAATCCATGTACCTTCGGGCCGGTCGGCGCATCCTCGCATCACCTCTTCGAAGCAGGTGTTCACCCTTACCTCGAATAGATTACGGCGCAGCTTCCTTGCGAGCGACCGGGAGCAGTGGAAACCATCGAGAGGTAGAACCGCGCGTGGATCCGGCCTGAACCAAAAGATGGAGCCGGCCTGTTCGTCCGCCATGGGGAAGATACCTTCACGATAGGCGTGCAGAACCCCCATTGGGGTGAATCGGAGGTAGACGCCGCGGTTGGCCATGGGTCCCATCCGTTGAGGTACAATTTGAACTATGCAACAACCCCAGGCCGTTGGTTCGATTGTGTGGGTTCGGCGATGAAGCGCTCGCCCCTCGTAATCCTGTTCATCACGGTCGTTATCGACCTGCTTGGCTTCGGCATCATTCTGCCACAGCTTCCGCTGTATATCGACAAGTATGGCGGCTCGCCCCTGATGGGTGGAGCGCTGGCGGCCAGCTATAGCGTGATGCAGTTCATCTTCGCGCCCATCTGGGGCCGCGCGAGTGATATTCACGGCAGGCGACCGTTCATCCTCCTGAGTCTGATTGGCACATCGCTTTCCTGGCTAGCCTTCGGATTTGCAACGAGTCTCTGGATGCTCTTTGCCGCGCGAATCTTCTCAGGAGTCTTGACTGCCGCAAGCATCTCCACACCGCAGGCATACATCGCCGATATTCTGCCGCCAGAGAAGCGATCTCGCGGCATGGCGATGATAGGCGTTGCTTTCGGCATCGGGTTTGCGTTTGGCCCGTGGCTGGGCGGCTTTTTGGGTGCACGATACGGCCTGTCCGGTCCGGCGTTCTTCGTGGCGGGGCTCTCCTTCCTGAACTTCCTCTGGTCGCTCGCATCCCTGCCGGAATCTCACGTCACAGACCGCGAGCCGGACAAGGCTCGCAAGGTCAAGATATTCGATGCCAAGCCCTTTGTGCGAGCGCTGAAGCAGCCGAACCTCGGCGCTCTTCTTGTGGTGTTCAGCGTCTCAACGTTCGCTTTTGCATTGATGGAGGCAACGTTCACGTGGCTGATTCTGCGTAGGTTTGTGGTGCCCCAGATGGCATTGAATGCCACTCCGGCGCTCATCGAGAAGACGGCCAGCGCCACCGCTGCGACAATCTTCGGCGTTGTGGGAATCACCGTCACGATCACTCAGGCTCTGGTGATGGGAGGTGCGCTCCAACGGCTGAAGGATGCGACCCTTGTGAGGTGGGGCTCCATCATGCTTGCCGGCTCCCTGCTGGCCATTGGCCTCACAACGTCTCTAGGCTGGATGCATGTGGCCGCTGCCAGCCTGGCCATTGGCAACGGGGTGATGACTCCGGCGCTCTCAAGCCTCGTGGCTGCTGCGGCGGACCCTGCGGAGCGCGGAGGCATTTTCGGAATTCAGCAGGGCCTCGGCAGTCTGGCACGCATCGTGGCCCCTCCGCTCGGAACGCTGCTGCTGCAGCAGTACTCCACGGCAACGCCGTACATCGTTTCAGCGATCCTGATGATCGTCACATTTGGATTGGCATTGCGGCTGCGCATCGAAACCTCAGGCTCGGCCCACAGCTCTCCCGCTGCACACTAGGTCGCGTCCTTTTGCCGGTAAGATTCGAGTTCCGCCTTTGCGGCTGATCCCAGCGTTGAGAGGCTGGCTCGCCACTCGTCAACGTGTGGCCTAAGGGCCAAGACCGCTGCCTCGGTGATCACCAGGTTTCGATACCACTTGTGGTTCGCCGGCACAACGTGCCATGGCGCTGAAGCGGTCGAGCAGTTGTTGAGCGCGTCCTGCCACGCCTCTTGATAATCACCCCAGCGCTCACGCTCGCGCCAGTCCCCCACCGAGAGCTTCCACGCCTTGTCCAACTCTTTCTCACGGTCGAGGAGGCGTTCTTCTTGCTCTTCCTTGCTGATATGCAGAAACACTTTGAGGAGGATGGTTCTGCTGTCTGCCAGCAGCTTCTCGAATGCGTTGATGTGATGATATCGCCCGCTCCAGACCTCCTTAGGAACCAGATCATGAACCCGCACCACCACCACATCCTCGTAGTGAGATCGATTGAAAATGGTCAACCCGCCAAGCGGGGGTGTTTGCGCGTGAACTCTCCAAAGAAAGTCGTGCGCCAACTCGTCCTCAGTTGGTACCTTGAACGACGCGGTCCTCGCGCTCTGAACGTTCAGCACGCTCATCAGGTGGCGAATCGCGCCGTCCTTGCCGCTGGTGTCCATCCCTTGAAGGATGATGAGGAAAGAATGGCCGCGAGCATAAAAGAGAAGGTCCTCAAGCTCACTCAGTTCAGCGGCGAGGTTCGAAGTGATCTGTTCCGCCTCCGCTCGGTCAAGCCCATTGTGATACGACGGGTTGATGGTGCTGAGGTCGATCTTGCGCGTGCCGTCGAACCGATGCCCGCCGGAATAGTACACGTTTGGCACCGGCTCAGACCGCCCATTCCGGTGTGCTGTCCACTCCCGGCACGCTCACCGACACTCCGATCTCCTCGAGCCAACGCAGGCCCCGGTCCACATCCCCCGAATCGCCCGTTAGCTCCACGAGCATGATTCCACCTGCGGACGCATCGAATCTGCCACGCCGGATGTTGGGAACCAGCCCGTGGTCAACCACTAGCCGATAGAGGATGGGCTCGGACGCACGCTCTGAAGGATAACTCAACTGAACTCTCACGGTCTTGGCAGTTTCCGCCATCTAGCTAGGCTCCTATTATCTCTCGGGCGGCCCGCAAGCCGGACTCGATTGCGCCCTGCATCCAGCCAGGAGAGGCCGACGTTTGGTCTCCTGCGAAGTGTACCCTTCCTTCAGGCTTCGCCAGGAAGGGCCCGAGTGACAGCGTCTGTCCGGGCCGAAGCCAGGCATAATCTCCGCGCGAGAAGGGATCTGCGTCCCAGCACTTTGCTGTACCGCCCTCACAGTTCTCTCGGCTGCCCGGATAGACCTTCTCCATCTGCTCCGCGCAGTGGGCGATTCGCTCCGCGTCCGGCATTGCAGCCAGCTTTCTGGCCTGAGGGCCGGCCGTGTAGGCCTCCAGAATTCCTCGGGGACCCGGCTGATTGAACGAGACGTCACGGGTCCACATGATTGGCAGATCGGTGGTAGCTGCGCCGGATATGCCCTGGTCGAGCCAGGACCGGGTTCGCTCCTGCAGGAAGACGCGAGTAACCGACGTATGCCCAAGCTCTGTGATGGCTCGCAGCTTCTCGGGCGAGAATGCAGGCGACACATTGAGGGTGCGCAGCACGGAGTACGGAATGGTGCATACCATGTGATCTGCCGCAAGCTCGCGTAGTTCGGCATTCTGTAGATATCCAACTCGTACAGTCGAAGCTCGCCGCTCTATCGACTTCACCTCTGCACCGTAGTGGATTGGCGCCCTGAGCCTCAGGGCCATTTCATGCGGAAGCTGATCATTGCCGCCGCGAATAGTGTAGTGCTTTGATGCGCCCTGGAGCAGCGATGCATCCCTAATGTAGGCCAGGGCGGAGCATGCCGATGCGCCGTCTCCGACTAGATCAAAATATCCCAAGCGCATGAGAGCAATGGCTTCTTCGGATGCGCCGCGAGACTGGAGCAGCTCGCTCAGGGTAAGCCGGTCGTATTCCTTCAGTCGGTCCGGCGGCCACGACAGTGAGGCTGCCTCCTGCGGAGTTGAATAGAGCGGCTCAAGATACTTGGCGTACATTCCACCGAGTCCTCGCCGAGCCTCGTCCG
>VFKD01000495.1 GCA_009885735.1 bacterium | reverse complement strand
TTCTCGCGGATGAGCCGACCGGCTCCCTGGACGCGGCCGCCGCCGATCAGCTTGCAGAGCTGCTGGTGGAGCTAAACCGTGAAGAGGGAGTGGCGATGCTCGTTATCACTCATTCTCCAGAGCTTGCCAAGAGAATGGGCCGGGTTCTGGCCATCTCGGACGGCAGGCTCGTGAACGCATGAGCGTGATCGGGTCCGGCACGATGCTCCGCCGCAGCCTGAGGCACCACTGGCTCTCGCACCTAGCGGTGCTAGCGGGCGCGACGGTGGCGGCTGCCGTGCTCACGGGAGCGCTCGCGGTGGGCGATTCGGTCAAATATAGCCTGCGGCGCATGGCCCTGAACCGTCTTGGCGATATCCAGATGGTTCATCTCGGGCAGAGCCGATTCGTGCGCACGGAGCTTGCCGATCTTATGGCTGCGGACTTGGGCACGCAGGTCGCGCCCATCGTGCTGCTCCGAGGAAGCGCCACGCTGCAAGGGTCGCCAGAGACGCGAAGCGACACTCGGGCAGGACACGTTCAGGTAGTTGGATCCGACGAGCGCTTCTGGAAGCTCTCGCCTGAGGAGTTCGCCGGTCCTCCCGCCTCTGGAGTGGCTCTCAACGGGCGTCTTGCTCGAGCGCTCGGCGCCAAGGTGGGCAGCGAGGTGCTTCTGCGCATCGACAAGCCGAGCCTGCTCAGCCGCGACGCTCCTCTATCCACGGTGGACGACAGCACGGTGGCGCTGCGGATGCCGGTCTCGGCGATTCTGAACGACGCTCAGTTCGGTCGGTTCAGCCTCGCGGCCAACCAGATTCCCCCGCTCAATGCCTTCGTGCCAATCACGGTGCTGCAAGAGGCCGTGTCTGTACGAGGACGTGCGAACGCGCTGCTCGTTGGCCGCACGGCGCTAGACGTCGATGCTGCCAAGGCAACAGAAGCGATGTGGCGGCACTGGGACCTAGCGGACGCAAATTTGCAGCTTCGAGAGCTTCCTGCGAAGATTGGCGGCACGGAGCTTCGAACGGACCGAGTCTTTCTCGACCCTGCCATCGGCGACGCCGCGCTGCGAGCCGACGCAGGCGCGCAAGGAATTCTTACCTACTTTGTGAACGAACTGCGCCTGGGCGGCCGCTCCACGCCCTACTCAACCGTGACTGGCAAGCAGATGCCGGACGGAATGGCGGACGACGAGATTGTCCTGAACGACTGGACCGCCACTGATCTAGCTGCCGGCATTGGAGACCGGATTACGCTTCGCTTCTGGGTGATGGGCGCTCAGCGAAAGCTCATTGAGCAAGGCGCGACCTTCCGGGTTCGCTCCATCGTGCCGCTTGCAGGCGCCGCTGCCGACCCGGACCTGATGCCGCCGATCCCCGGCTTGGCCGACAAGAAGAACTGCCGTGACTGGGAGCCCGGAGTTCCGGTGGACCTCAACAAGATTCGCGATAAGGACCAGGACTACTGGGCCAAGCATAAGGGCACACCGAAGGCGTTTATCACTCTCGCCGCCGCGCAGAAGATATGGAACAACCGCTTCGGCAGTCTGACCTCGGTTCGCTATCCGTCTGGCTCGACCTCTACGGACCTTTCGAGCCATCTTCGCCAGGCTCTCAACCCTGCCACGCTGGGTATCTTCTTCTCGCCGGTTCGAAAGCTGGCTCTGGATGCTGGCGAACAGTCGCTCGACTTCGGTCAGCTCTTCCTTGGATTCAGCTTCTTCCTCATCGCTGCAGCGCTTCTGCTCTGCGGACTGCTCTTCGGCTTGGGAGTGGATCGCCGAGCGCCGGAGACTGGGGCGCTGCTCGCCCTCGGCCTCAGCCCAAAGTGGGTTCGCGGGCTCTACCTGCGCGAGGGTGCGCTCCTTGCCGGAGTTGCCGCCATCCTCGGAGCGTTTGGTGCAGCGGGATACACTCGAGCCGTTGTGAATCTCCTCTCCGGGGCCTGGAGCGGCGCGGTTGGCGGATCGGACTTGGTCTACCACGCAAACCCGAGCACGCTGATGATTGGCGCGGTAATCTCGTGGCTTGCCGCTCTTGGCGCGATCTGGCTGGTGGTTCGCAACCAGGCTCGCGCTCCTGCCCGGGTTCTTCTGAGCGGCGGTACCGAGGAGAGCCCAGCCTCTGCCGCACGCAGAAGCGCTCTTGGTCTTCCGCTTGCCGTCGGAGCTACCATTGGCGCAGCCTTGCTGGGCTTCGCCGGACGTTCCGCATCGCACGAGGCTGCGGCCGGACTCTTCTTCGGCGCTGGAGCGCTCCTGCTTGTCGCCGGGCTCGCGCTTGCTCGCGTGCTCCTTGCCAAGGCGGCGCGGCGCTCCGGCAGCATCTCGCTCTCTGTCGGCTCGCTGGGCATGCGTGGCACGGCCCGACGTCCGGCGCGGAGCCTCAGCGTGGTTGCGCTTCTCGCATGCGGCAGCTTCCTGGTGGTTGCGGTTGGGGCTAACCGAAAGGACGGCTCTGCCGACGCCGAGAACAAGTCGAGCGGTACCGGCGGGTTCGCTCTCTACGGCGAGAGTTCGGTGCCGGTCTACGAGGACCTGAACGCACCAGAGGGGCGCGAGGCGTTTGCGCTGGACGATGTTGGGATGGCCGGTTCGCGAGTGCTGCCGCTCCGTGTGCAAGAGGGCGACGAGGCGAGCTGCCTGAACTTGAATCGCGCGCAAGTGCCGCGCCTGCTGGGCGTCGAACCTTCGGCACTCGCCGGTCGATTTACCATTGGCGCAGCAGCTAAAGGGCTCGACGTTAAGTCTGGCTGGCAGCTTCTCAACTCGCAGCAGCCCGACGGCGCCGTGCCAGCCATCGCGGATGCGAACACGCTCACTTGGTCGCTCGGCAAGTCAGTCGGAGATACCCTGGAGTATTTCGACGAGCGAGGGGCATCAAGGAAGCTGAGGTTTGTCGCCACCGTGTCGGGCTCGATATTGCAGGGCGGGGTGCTTGTCTCCGAACGCTCATTCTTGGACCTCTTCCCATCGCAGAGCGGGTACCAGGTCTTTCTCATTGATGCGCCGTCCAAAGGAGTGGAGGCAGGCAAGGAGTTGACCGCGGGCCTAGAGGACGTGGGCTTCAGCGCCATGCTTTCGGCTGACCGCCTTAACGACTTCAATGCCGTGGAGAACACCTACCTCTCGATTTTCGGCGCCCTTGGCGGGCTGGGCCTGCTCCTGGGCACATTCGGCCTCGGCGTGGTAGTTTTGCGAAACGTGCTCGAGCGGCGCGGCGAGTTGGCCGTGCTGATGGCCATGGGCCTGGGCAAGGGGCGCGTGTTCAAGATGCTCTATGCGGAGCATTCGGCGCTTCTTGGGCTCGGAATTGCCGTGGGAACTCTTGCCGGCTTGCTGGCGGTTCTGCCGGTGCGCTCGGCGGGAGCCGCGTCCCCTGTGTTATCGCTTCTCCTCACGCTGCTTGCAGTGCTCGAGACCGGGCTGTTTTGCACGTGGGTGTCTGCAACCTTGGCTCTGCGGGGCTCGCTCATCGGTGGTCTTCGCAGCGAGTAGGGATTGTTTGGGGTGTGTTAGAATAGGGAAACGGCGACAGGGGACGGACCACTCTGCGTGGCATGCGCGTCCCGCGCATGATGGTCCACGGGCGGGACGCCCGTGCCACGGAGATGATCAATGAATCACGGGCGGGACGGACGAGCCACGGTTCGGTCCTTCGTTCCTGCTTAGGGCATGCAGGAATGACGCGGCTCGATACGGTCCTTCGACTCTGCTTAACGGAGCGAATGCGGTCATTGACAGAAACGCATCTCCTCCAAGCGCTGAAGCGCTGGGCTATTGAAGAGAACCCTGCTGCGCAGGCTGAATTCGGAGGCCGCTTCAGCGGCGTTATTTTGAGTAGCCCCGGCGTTCACGCCTGGGGGATCGCATGCGCGAACGGTTCCCGCACGTCGCCCCTCAAGGGGCAAGCTGACATGCTGAAGTCCCATGAATCGGGCTGGGGCACGCCGAACGCTGGTACGGACCCCTATTCACCGGGATTCGCGATTGCTCAGGCAGGTCCTTCAGGGCTTGTCGCGTGCGACACGAGCGCGTCTATTTGCTGGTCAGCAGCGCAATTATGTGTATCGTTGCCCCAACCGTCGGCCCTATAGAACCAATCGTATCGCTGGTGAGCGAGACGTGGCTGCCCATCGCAATGCTTGCAACCGTCTTTCCGTCCGCGAGAAACACCAGCGACGCTCGCTCTATCGGCATTCCTGTGTCGCGCACCTGAAGCGCCTTCATCGTGGCCGTGTCCCAGAGGACCAAACTTCCCTGCTTGCTGGCAGCGGCCACCCTTGCGCCGTCCATCGACTCCGCCACCGCCAGGACCGGCCCCGTGAGCTTCGCCTCCATCACTGCCTCGCGACTTTCGGACCAGAGCTTTACCAGTCCATCCGCGCCTCCGGAGTAGGACACCTTCTCACCGCCTCCCATGCTGGTCACGTCACCCGCGTGCTTGAGCGGGAATTCGAACGCCACCTCGAGGTTCGGCTTGAAGAGACGAAACAATCCGGCGCGGGTCAGGACGATAATGCTCTCTGACGTGCTGGTGAGCCCTGGAGCAAGTCCGGCATCCGCATGGAACACCGATTTCCCCTCGGCAATCTTCCAGATGTGCAGTTTGCCGGACGCATCAAGCGAAACCGCACGCAGGCCGTTTGGGCGAAATCCAACTCCAGAGATTGCTGCGCTGTGGCCGGAGAACTCCCCGGCGAGCTTGCCGTCTGCAGCATTCCAGACCTTCGCCTTCTTATCTTCGCCACCCGTGGCGACCTGCTTTCCGTCGATGCTAGCGCGAACTGCCGTTACCGGACCGGTGTGCGCGGCAATGCTTCGAGTTACTTTCGCGGTGGTTGTGTCGTACCATTTCAGCGATCCGTCCGCGCAGCCCAGGAGCAGCGT
>VFKD01000048.1 GCA_009885735.1 bacterium | reverse complement strand
GGCGGTCACCTCGTATTGCCCTGGCGGGAGCTTCACGGTGATGAGCCCGTGCCCACCGGTCTCAACCTCTTTGGTCACTTTGCCTTGGAATTTGACGTGGCCCTTCGCCAGCACTCCGTCTTTCGGAGCTGGGTTCGTGAAGTTCTCGCCCGTGCGCTCCGCTCGCCACAAATAGAACTCATCCTCGCTCGTGGTCTTCTCTTCGTCCACCAGCACACCCACCACGAGCGCGGGGTGGTTCGGTCCCGGAAGGACCACCGTCACCTTGCCGCTACCAGCGCAGAAGCTGCACCGCGACCCAAGCTCTGGATACTGTTTGGCTTGCTCGTCGTCCTTCCCTTGGCCTCCGCACTGGCGGCAGGAGCGTTCTTCGGTTCGGTCGCCCGGAGCAAGCTGCGGCTCGCGCATTTTCAGGCCGACCTTGAGGACCACTACCATGGCAATCAAGCCCACCACGAGAAACATGAGCATCCGGAGAGGATTATGGGTGCGCCATTCGCTGTTCATACTACTTTGTCTTTCCACACTACCATCATCGACTTATGTGTCCCTTGGGTCACTTGAGTCCCTTGTGTCCCTTTTGTCCAGCGGCCACACCGGCCTCATCACCTTCCGATAAGGCAGGCGAAGGAGATTCTCGGCGCATGGGCCCGACGTGTCCACCGTGTAGCTCGCCGAGGCGATGGGTGCATACGCCTGCCGGTGAGCCACCGCGGCCTTCACGCCTATCACCCGCATCTGCTCAGGTTGTATCCCCTGCGACCTCCACTGGCCCAGGTCGAACGGAGGAGTCTTGCGGCTGGTGAGCAAGATCGTAACGCCTCGGTGCAGCACCACGGCGCACGGACCCATCTCCACGCGGCGCCCCCAGGCTGCGGCATGGCTATTCGGATCTTCCAGGTCGAATGCGCCGTCGCTCCTCAAGACGAGTTCCACTTCCAGCTTAATCGGCTCCGCGCCAATCTCGCCGCTCTTGCCGCCTATCAACAGCCGCATTCGAGTTCCGATCTCCGATTGTGTCAGGGCGGCAACCGACTCGGGATCGTTGATGCACACGGCGGCGTTCTCGACATCTGCCTCCACGAGCGAGCGCAGCACTATCGTGAGGTCCCCCGGCGCGCCGCCTCCCACGTTGTCGGCAGGTTCAACTATAAGCACCGGTCCGCGACGATACGAAGGGACGGAAGGGACAGAAGAGACCCGAGGGACTGCGGCGACGGCGTCCGCCAACGGAACCCCCACTCGGTTACCGCTCTGGCGCATCTCGAAGGCGAGTGCTGCCAGGCGATCTGCATGGTCCTGCGCCGTGCGCGGGCTGCCGGTTGTTGACACTGAAATTGCGACTCCAGTGTCCAGAGTGTCTGCGAATGAGAAGCCTGCGAAGACGTTCACGGCTACGATCTCGCGGTCGCTCTCCTCAATGAGGCGCGCCTCCCGCTCCAGCATTTGCATCGGTTCGTCGGACGTCCCCGTCCCGCTCGGCGGCCAGATCACTCCTGCGCGAGCGTGGACAGTGACCGCTCTGCGTCCAGTGGACATCAGGTGTTGCAGCGCCTCAGCGCCGCGAACTGCCGCTGCACGCGCATCCGTATGGGGGTTCTCGCGGTAAGAGATGAGTGCGTCGGAATGTGCAGCCATCGCCGGC
>VFKD01000626.1 GCA_009885735.1 bacterium | reverse complement strand
TCCTGGACATCGCCATCGGCGAAACGGTGGTGCCTTGGGCCAACAGCCAGTATGGAGCCACCTTGAGCGAGATATCCACGAGCGTGAAGTCGTTTGTGCCGCAGGACCGAACAACTATCGTCTCGCCCGATCGAGTCTACACGGCTCGGATCGAACGAATGGAGGTCCTGGGCGCGAGCAGAGCCAAACTCCAAGGCGTCGCCATCACGGTTCAGGGCACATCGGGCCAGGGGCTGATTGTCCACCAAGCCGATACAGCCGACTACGCGGACGGCAAGTGGACACTTCACGACGCAAGCACCTATGTCTTCGCCCAGGGCGGAGATGACGTGCGGTTTATTCGAGGTGAGACAACTGTCAACTTCAAGTTGGTAGAGCGCACATTCGACCTCGTGAGGCTCGACCTGCCTCTCTACTCGGAGGGCACCGCAACCACCACGGCTCGCGAACTCGTGAAGAGGATTGGCGAGCAGCGCAAATCCGGCTACGTGAGCCAATACGATCTTCTGGACCTCAACTTCAAGCTCTCGGTGCCCTTCTCGTGTCTTGTGTTCGCCATCGCCTGCCCTCCGCTTGCGCTGCGGTTTGCTCGTGCCGGCAGCTTCATGGGAGTCCTGCTCTCGATTGTGCTGGTCTTTGTCTATTGGAACACTCTGCTGGCAGCACGTATCTTCGGGCTGCAGTTTCCGCACATCTTCCCTCCGATGGTTGCCGCCTGGGGGCAGTGCATTGTGTTCGCCCTCATCGGCATATTCGTTCGGTGGCGCGAAGAGTAGGCCCCGTGTACCCTGGTCGATGCGCATGGATCTCCGTGTTTGCACTCATGTCGCGACTCCCGGCTTGCGCCCAAGCGCCGACGGATTCACCGCCTCCAATACAGGCTCCTGCTCCACAGGACCGCGAGTCCGCTCAGGCGAATGCACCGGAGCGGCTGTCGGACGTGGCCGAGATAACAGCCGAGGAAGCTCACATTGAGGATGACGGCAGGCGGATACGCGCCCGGGGCGTCGTGGTGAAGCTGGGTGAGTACACTCTGTCCGGCGCAAACCTCGACGGCGACCTAGAGGGCGACCTGGTCTTTAGCGGCAACCCGGTCCTGACCTACCGAGACCAGCGCGTGGTGGGAGACCTGATTCGCTTCAACGTCAAGACCAAGGCATATAAGATTGAGCGGGCCAGTGCAGCGCTGAGCCCTAGCTTTCTGAAGGGTAAGGCCACCAGCCCACTCTATGTCACGGGTGGATTCGTGGAAGGGACTCGCGGCGGACCAATCACAGTTGCGGGTGGAGACCTAACGACTTGCGACAAGCCGCACAGAGACTACTACCTGAAGACCGGCTCCATCACTGTGGTGCCGGGAAAGCACATCATCCTTCGCCGCGTAGGTTTCGTACTGTGGGGAAAGCGAATCATCACCCTTCCTACCGTTACAATTCCGCTAGACCGGCGGGTTCGGCACAGCGGCTACACGCCCCAGGTCGGGCAGTCGCAGGACGAGGGCTTCTTCGTAAAGGCCGCCTTCAACTATCTTGCCGCTAATCGGGCGCCGGGAGTGTACCGGGTGGACCTGATGCAGAAGAAGGGTATCGGCCTGGGCATATCTCAGGGCTGGAACGACGCACGCTCTGCCGGCGAAATCTCGCTCTATGCCATTCCTATCGGCGGTACAGGCAGCAATGCATCCGGCAGGCTCAACCTTCGACAACTTCTGGGAGGCGGCCAAACGATCACTCTCCAGAACGACTTCCAGCAAAACAGCTACCTGTCGCTGCCCCAAACCACCAGCAACAGCAGCCGCTTTGGGTTCCAGCGGCAGGTGCCGGGCGCAGGGACAACCTTCAGCCTCTCGAGGCAGGATTCAAAGTCCCAGGGGTTCGGCAGCCTCTCATATTCAAGCAACCTTGCGCAGACCTTTAGTATCGGGCAGACCGGCTCTGTGAGCTTCGGGGGAGACTACTCTCGCTATGAGACCTCGGGAGCCGGAGCCAATCAGCGCAACGAGCAGCTAGCGACGCGCTTTGAGGCCGACCAACGAGCACAAAATTACATGCTGCGTCTGTCGGCGAACAAGAATATTCCCATTGGGCAGCGAACCGCAGGATCCTTCTTCGGCGGCGTCGAGAAGCTGCCGGAGATAACTCTTTCGAGCTTCAGGTTCACCCAGGGCGCACTTTCTCGCCTGCCTGCAACGTTTAATGTCTCCGCCGGCAAGTACTCGGAAGGAACAACGCTCGCTGGACAAAACGCCCGCATCGACACCGAGCGCGTAATTGCCGGGGTGGATATCACGGGAGCTCGAACCTCGCTGACTCCTTCCACTACGCTCAACACGTCTGGCACGTTCACCCAGTCGTTCTATGGCGAGGGCGCAGCTATGTATGTGCTGAGAAACAACACAACACTCACGCAACGGTGGAACAAGCGCTCTGGGCTGAACCTCAACTACTCGTACCAGCGCGCCGAGGGAGGTACCCCCTTCCGCTTTGATGTGATGGGCCAATACCATGCGCTCAATGCAGACATGGGGATGCTGGATGACCAGAAAATGCAGCTAACCGCTCGTGTCGGCTACGACTTCGCCAGAACCGGCTTTGCAGGGTTCCGGCAGCCATGGCAGACCCTGAGCGCCAATCTCCTGCTGCGCCCGGTCACCTGGGTTCGCTTCCAGAACCTATTCTCGTTCGACCCAAACAACGGCAAGGTGACGACTGTCACTTCGGACCTTCGGCTGCGTGGTCGCAATGAGTTTGCGTTCGACCTGGTGACTCGGTACGACCCGAAGCGCGCAAAGATAGGCAACGCGAATGCCTACCTCAACCTGCCCCTTGGAAGCGTATGGCGAGCCGTTCTGCTCATGCAGTACAACGGATACCTGAACCGATTCGAGAGCAAGAACCTTCAGATCACTCGGGATTTTCACTGCTTGGAGGCTTCCATCACCTACATGGAGAATCCATTTGGGTTCCGAGCCGACCGACAGATATTCTTCCAGCTGCGCATCAAGGCGTTCCCTGCCTTCCAGCGCTTTGGGAGCGGAGGCTTCGGACAGGCGCTCGACACCGGCGTGGGCGGCATCTACTAGGAGGCTGAGTTGGTTCGACAGCTGGCCGTAATCTGCGCTGTTGCCGCACTCACTCCACCGTGCTGGGGTCAAGGGCATGCGCTCGCGCAGTCAGTTCTTCCTAATGGTCTAAGACATCTGCATGTCACGCGAACCTCCGTGCCGCTAGTCGCGATTGAGATTCAAGTGCGGTGCGGCTCTCGACTTGATGCTCCCGGCAAGTTTGGAACTGCTCATCTCCTTGAGCACATGATCTTCAAGGGCGCTAACGACCAGAGCGCAGGAGACCTCGACCTTGTGGTGGAGAACGCGGGCGGAGTGCTGCAAGCGTCCACTACGAGAGACGTGATGAGGTTCAGCACGACCGTCCCAACGGCAGAGGCGCGGCCCGTCCTGGAGGCGCTTTCCAGGGCCTTGCGCACTCCTGCACTCCCGGAGGCAGAGCTGAGCCGAGAGAAGGGCGTTGTGCTCGACGAGATTGCTACCACCGCGAACAATCCCGATGTCGTTGCACGGGGACGAGCGTTCGCGAGCGTATTTGGACCAGGACCCTATTTCCATTCACCTGCAGGCGAGGCCACGCAGATCAAGGCTATCACGCGCGAGGATATCGCTCGGCTTCACGGCGAGCGATTTCGCCCGGACGTCGTAACAGTGGTAACCGTGGGCGCACTCCCAGAGATGGAGGCCCGCACGATGGTCTCCGAGTGCTTTGGCGCGTGGCCAAAGCCGCAAGTCGGCCTGACAGCCCCAGATACCGTCGGACTCCCGAGAGGGAGCAACTCCGGTCGGAGCGACAACCCCAGTGTCTCCTGCCTTGTATTTGCAGCCAAGCGGAGCGCTGGCGACAGCAATCTCGTGGCACTGCTTGGACATCTCGCGAGGATGCGGATTTCAACGCAGGGATCTGCCCGAGTGACAATAGTGTCGGAGCCTCTCGCGGATGC
>VFKD01000401.1 GCA_009885735.1 bacterium | reverse complement strand
TCCCACAGTGTCGTATACGTAGGTTAGGATAGAACCGTTTCCTAAAGATCGCTTCGTTTCCTGCCCCACGGCGTCGAACACCATCGTAGTGGTCTCCGAGTAGGGATTCAGGATCGACACGAGCTGGTTCACGGCGGCGTACGAATGCGAGAGTCGCCCGCCGCCGCCGGGCCCCCATTGGCTGGACGCAGACTTTCCGCCGCGCTCTTGCGCACACGTGCCGTCAGAGACTTGTCATTTGCCCAGCGCCTCAATTCACTCATCGCTGGTGCATAACCTTCCATGTGGCCAAGGATGCGAATTGCAGATAAGCGCTTGTAGTCCGGATCCAAGGTCCTGCTGATCCAATTGACTACCTGCTCCTTATTTATGTCCCTCACGTGTTCAAATTCGACTCTCTGAAGGTAATCCAATATCGCGTCCGCATTGCCAGTCCTGGCATGGCGAAGTAGCTCCTCCTGGTGATCAAGCATATACCCATCAGGTTTGCTGGTTAAGGATGTATCCTTACCCTGGCTCCAGCGATCTAGCGTGGTAGGTAGGCGACTGAAGGTCAGTGGCCATTCTTGCACTGTCTTCATTTGCCGCACAGAAGGCTCGCGCTGTGAGCAACCGACCTGAACAGTCATTGCTACCGAGAAAGCACAGAATAGTATCGCAATTGTGTTTGGCTGCCTTGTTCGCACGTTCATAGGTCTTTGTCCTGCTTCAGATCCGGCGGCGCACCGTAGGGTAACGGTGGCGTGCAGTTCTTTACCGCCTTTACAAACCTAATCAGCTTTGTTTTCACATAAACGGGCCACAATGGATGGCCTGGAGCGCATCGCAGTGTCCACACCTCGAGTTCCTCACCCTTGCAAAAGTGTTTCGTCGTTGGTCCCCAGCGTGTCCAGAACTCAACGAGCGTATATGGCTCGTATGCCGCATAGGGAGATGAGCTGGCAATGTACACTTGTGTAAGGCTAGATATCTTAAAACGATCTGTAACGCACTTCTTAATGTGGACGACACTACTCGCAACCTTGTAGATGAGAGCCGTACAGACACAGGAGTATTGCATCGTCGATCCAGCGGTTACTCCACCGAATGGAAGGGCAATCTCCACTCCAGCGGTAAGTGTGAGGTTCTCCTCTCCGCAAGACAATGTAGTCATTGGTGGTCCTGACGGACGCGAAATCTCATGGTATACCTTCCATTCTGATGGCTGGCATGGACCATGAACGACCCTTTTGGACTGTTCACCGCGAGGATCAACCAAGGATTGTGGACGATTCCCAACATACGCAAACTGATTCCAATCCCCGCCCGCGAAACCGATCGGATCCACGCTCATCCACCGCCCGATGTTCGGAAGGAGTCCCCGCTGCCGCACGTACAAGCGCGACGTCCCCGACTCCCTGAAGTAACCCCATTGCCCAAACGCGCGGTAGTTGTCGTCCACAGTGCCCTGGCTGATGATCTGCGTGCCCCAGGCGTCGTGAATCGACGTAGTGACATTCACGCCGCTGCTGTCCGTCAGAAACCGGGTGTGCCCCTGCATATCGTGGATGTAGTAGTAGCTCTGGCTGTTTCTGCGCTGCGAGAACTTCATACCCCAGACTCCGGGCAGGTCGGTGTTCGTGTTCGCGAGGCTGCCGGCGTCCGTCATCTCATGCAGAATGTTCTCGCCGTCCCAAGGGAGCCACCGAATAGTGCCGGAGATATCCTGCTTCTGGCGCTTGCCGAAGGGGTCGTAACTAAAGGTCGTCACGGCGGTATTCTGCTGTGTCCTAACGAGCCGGTTGTCGAGGTCCCACGTGTACGTCCAGAGCGTTGATATGAATATCTCGGAAGTCAGATTTCCGGACGCATCGTAGCTGTAGGTCGTGCCGCTGGCGTTCGAGGGCTTGGCCAGGGTGAGCTGGTCCGCGGCATTGTAGGTGTAGGTCGTGGTGATCGCGCTTGCGACCTTGGTTGCGCGGTTTCCTGCGCCATCGTAAGTAAACGTGTTGTCGTACAGATTCGCCCCGCTGCGCTGCTCGCGGGTCAACTGGTAGCAGTTGTCGTAAGAGTAAGTTACCATCACGCTGCTGAGCTCCGCAACCGTGGTGCGGTTGCCGACCGAATCGTACGAGGCCGTGAATCTCACAATGGCAGTTCCATCGCTCTTGCTTGT
>VFKD01000390.1 GCA_009885735.1 bacterium | reverse complement strand
GTGTACGCTTGCTCCAGTGAGCGCAAATAGGGCAGCTAATAGGCAGAATGGTTGTTTACGCAAGGCTTGTTCCTCGTTGGGCTGTTGACACTCTATATGATACGACAATATTCTGCCGCCGTCGTTACAATTTTTGTGCCTCGTGCTGCAATTTAGACACTTCCTGCTGTCTCGGACTCGAAGCGCGATGAAGAACGCGCGGCATCACACCTGCGACTAAAGTCGCGGCTGTCAAGGGCACGAAATCCACCTTCGTGGATTGACTATTCAGTGCCCGCAGGGGCACTTTGTGACGTTCGGAGCCGCGGATTCAACCGCAGGGCCCAAGCCTAGAGGTATCTCATCGGCCCACTAGACCTTGAGCTCAATGTCTACTGCACGCTGAATGCGATCAGCGAGCTCACGGGGAGGCGAGGGCAGGACCCAGTCCGGCGAAGGGTCGACCCAGCGACCATCCGACTTGATGAGGTTCACCAACTCTTCCACGCTCTTCTCTTGCGGAATGCCGCTTTTCACCTCGTCCCGCCTGCGGTAGAGGGATATCTTGCCGCCCGCCTTGCCCACATAGCCGTAGTCCGCATCGCCCATCTCGCCGGGTCCATTGACGATGCAGCCCATCACGGCAATGTCGAGGCCGACCAGATGCCCGGTTGCCTGTTTCACCCAGCCGAAGACGCTCGGCAAGTCGAACTTTGTTCGTCCACAAGAGGGGCAGGCGATAAACTCGACCTTAGTCTTGCGCAGGCCGAGCGACTGAAGGATGTCGTAGCAGACGGGAAGCTCATTGATCGGGTCTTCCGCTAGCGACACTCGAATCGTGTCGCCGATGCCCTCGGCGAGCAGAGTTCCGATGCCGCAGGTCGACTTGATACGCGCATACTGCCCGTCGCCGGCCTCCGTCACGCCCAAGTGAAGGGGATAGTTCATCCCTTCCTCGGCCATGCGGTTGGCCATCAGGCGGTTAGCAGCAAGCATGATGGGTACGCGACTTGCCTTCAGCGAGACCACCAAATTGTGATAATCGTGGCGAGCGCAGATGCGCAGGTACTCCATGGCGGACTCGACCATGCCCTCCGGCGTGTCTCCCCAGGTGACCGTTAGCCTCTCGGCGAGGGAGCCGTGGTTTACACCTATGCGCATCGCAATGCCGCGCTCTTTGCACGCGCGAATAACGGGCAGGAGACTCTTCTCGATGGCCTCAAGCTGCTCATCGATCTCGCTCTGCGAGTAGTCGATCTCTCTGGACTGGCGCTTGTGAAAGACGAAGAGACCTGGGTTGAGCCGCACCTTGTCGACATACTTGGACACCTCTACGGCGATGTCGCTGCCCTGGTGGTGAACATCTGCCACGAGGGGCACGTCCTGATACCGCGACTTCAGCCGTGACTTGATCTCCTCTAGGCACCTAGCCTCCGCCATGTTCGGCGTGGTGACGCGCACGATTTCGCTGCCCGCCTGGTGCATGGCGATGATCTGGTCCACCGAGGCGTCCACATTATGCGTCTCTTCGGTGATCATTGACTGCACCACGACCGGTGCGCTGCCGCCGATGGTGATATCTCCCACGGCAACGGATCGCGTGGAGCGGCGAAGATAGGTCATCTGGTTAGGCATGGACTAGGAGCGTCTCCCTGTGTTCGGATTACGCTCCTAGTTTACCAGAGCCTGGCTCGGTTAAGGCAGTCCAGGCGAGATGACGTGTTGGGTGCCGACAAACCCTAACCCAGACTCCCGCCATATCCCTCATCGTCCTCGCAAGCGTCCAGGATACCGGGCGAATCTTGATTCCAGAACTGACTGCCGATCGTCGTAAGGCCGCCTCGGTCGCCGTCCACACCCGCCTGACCCCGCAGAACATGGACTGCGCCGGTCCGATTGATCATGCCGAGACTCTCGTTTGGCACTCCAATAGCAATATCCATCTTGCCGTCTGAGTCGAAGTCACCTGCCAGAAGGCTGTACGCGAATTGGTCGTTGGTCTCGCAACTGTCAGCAATGCCATCCAAATCCTGGAAGATGAACTGACTTACTGGGTTCCCACCTACTTTCGAATAGAGGCCGTCTTCGCTGCCGAAGAGCACATGCAAGACTCCGGCTCCAACCCTGCCGCTAATGCTGTGTCCGGGAGCGCCGATCGCAAGCTCGTCGTACCCATCTCCGTTGAAGTCGCCGCCTGCGACGGACCAGCCAAACGAGACATCCGGCTGGGTGCTCGCTTCGAAGCTCGTATCGGCCTGCGTCCAGAGTTCATTGCCGGTGCTGGTCAGACCGTCCGTTGCGGAGAGGCCGTAGAGCACGTTCACAGCTCCGGCGTCGCGGATGGTGCCGATGTCTTCAGAGAACACACCAATTGCCAAGTCAGCCTTGCCGTTGCGGTCGAAGTCTCCAACGGCAAGTTCCGTTCCAAAGCTGTCGCGGTGCTCGCACGTATCAATGATTCCTGGTGAGTTCTGGTGCCAAAGCTGATTGCCGCCGGCCGTTAGCCCGGCTGTGGTCGAATTCCCGTATAGCACGGCAACTGCGCCTGCCGAGAATACGCCTGCGACTGTCTCCTGTGGAATGCCTATGGCAAGGTCGTCGCGGCCATTACCATCGAAGCTTCCGGCAGCCAGTGCATCGCCGAAGTGATCTCCAATTGCGCAGTCGCCGAGAATTCCGGTTGTGTTCTGGCTCCAGAGCTGGCTTCCAGAACTGGTTAGGCCGGCGCCGTGTCCGTAGAGCACATGCACGGCACCCGCCCCGAGGAATCCGCTGCGGAGTTTGCCGGGTACACCTATTGCCAGATCGCTTCGACCGTTGTTGTTGAAGTCTCCGGCGGCCAGCGCTGATCCAAACCAATCCTGGTCCTGACACTTTGCAGCAATACCTTCAACGTTCTCGTGCCAAAACTGAGCGCCGGTGGAGGTCAGACCCGAGGGTGAGCCGTACAGCACATGAACGGCGCCGGCATCGACTATCGCTCCAATGTCTTCACGCCTCACTCCAATGGCCAAGTCGTCGTATCCATCCCCATTGAAATCTCCGGACACGACGGCGTTTCCGAAGTTGTCCAACTCCTCGCAAGTGTTCTGGATGCCCGCTGAGTTCTGAGTCCAGAGTTGGTTGCCGGCGGCAGTGAGGCCTGCGGCAGAGCCATAGAGCACGTGGACAGCGCCTGCCGATCCGACTCCATCTACCGACTCACCAGGCGCACCGATGGCAAGGTCGGTGTAGCCGTCACCGTTGAAGTCTCCTCCCCGTCCATGCGAGGCGAACGAGGGTGAAGCTGAAAACGAGAGTGTGATGATTGCGGCAGCCACCGACAGTTTCAATATACAAACATTCATGATGCGTCTCCTCGTGTGGGATATGCGGTCAAAGTGTTCACCGCCCAAGTAACAGTACGGAGCAATATTTGCATACTATCACTCATTCTGCAATTGTGCAAGGCGGTGATGTCATCTGCGGTGTTGAGTGTAGCGAAGCTAGGTGCCAACAGGGGCCTCGACGGCCTCGGGGGACTTCGTGGCTTGAGGTTGAGAAGGACGAGTCGGTTCTTTATTCACGCTCGCAGAATGGGCGTTGAGGAGCGCACAACTTTAGGTCTGCGAGGTGCGGCACGCTTCGACGAGTCTCCGCACGCGGCCCGGATCGACCGGATTGGACACAACTCCATCGACCTTGAGGCTCGATCCGACGATGGCGCCTTCAGCTACCGCCAACAGGGCACGCGCGGTCTCCAACGAGAATCCGCTGCCAACCAGCAGCGGCACACGCGGCAGCGCCTCACGCACCTCCTGCAACCTGTCGACCGGAGTAGCCGATCCCGTGGCGGGCCCGCTCACGATGATTGCGTCTGCCAAGCCTCGCTCAACGGCATCCGTCGCCTCGTCGCCAATCGGCCGGTACGAAAGCTGTATAGCGTGCTTCACATGGACATCCGCCAGGATGTCGACCGAGGCGCTGAGGCGGACCCTCGTACGAGTGGCTTCTGCGGCTCTACCCTCAATGAGTCCCTGATCCGTCACAGCAGCGCCAACGTAGACATTGCAGCGCACGAACTTCGCCCCTGTCGCAGCCGCAATGGCGATCGCCGAGAAAACATCGTTGCGCAGAACGTTGACGCCCACGGGAATGCCTACTTCTTGTACAATTCGCGAGACGATGGCAGCTATCGCAGCGACGGTCTCTGGAGGAACGCTCCCCACAAAGAATGGCGCGTCGAAGAAGTTCTCCACGAGGATTGCATCCATTCCCCCGGATTGCAGGGCTTGCGCGTCCGCCAAGGCTGCATCCAGGATGTCTGCCATGCTTCCGGCGTACCTCGGCGCTCCGGGCAGGGCCTTCAGGTGGACCATGCCAATGAGCAGCGGAGAAGGGCCAAAGGGGAGGTTCATGGCTGGTGAGTGTGCTCGTGGTCCGGGCCATGATGATGTGGATGCGAGTGGCACACGGAGCCATGCCAATGCACGTGATCATGAATGAGGTTTACCCGAGCCAGAAGTCCGTGGTCGGCAAGGGCGGCATCAACAGAAGCATCCGCAGCGATGCTTCCGTCTTCAGCCAGGACAATGGCTCGCTTCGCCATGCGTGGCGCCGCCTCAAGATCGTGCGTTGCGACTATGATTGTCTTGCCTGCGTTACTCAATGCCACAAGCGTCTCAATGAGCCACTGCCTGCTGCGCGGGTCTAGCCCAGAGGTCGGCTCATCCAAGAGCACCACCGTAGGATTCGACACAAGAACAGATGCGATAGCCACCTTGCGCTTCTCGCCGCCGGAGAGGCGGTAGGGTGGGCGGTCGAGTAGATTGGTAATCGCGAGCATCGCCGCTATCTCGGCGATGCGCACATCAATCTCATGCGTTGGCAGCGCAAGCTGCAGCGGGCCGAAAGCAATCTCCTCGCGCACAGTGCTCGAGAAGAGCTGGGCATCCGAATTCTGGAAGACGAAGCCTATCCGCCTCCGAAACGCCGCAGCAAGCCGCTCGTCGCGCAGCTCATGATTGGAGATGATGCCGCCGAATGCGTGCATCTGCCCGCTCGTCGGGACGACGAGGCCATCCAGCAGCTTTAGGAGGGTCGACTTGCCGCTGCCGTTCGCTCCGAGCAGAGCTATGCTTTCGCCGCGAGCAATGCCGAGGTCCACGTTGCGAAGCACCTTGGTTCCATCGGGATAAGCGAACGAAACATCCTGCAGTGCGAGGTCGAGGATCTCTTCAGCACAAGGACGATGGATTGTGGGAGAGCTAGAGAGCAAGGGACTCTCCCCAGAGGACTCCTGCGCCGATCAGCAGCGTGCAAGCGAGCCACGCCACATCGCACGCCGCCACTCGGGATGGCGCAGCCACATGGACTTGGCCGCTGTATCCGCGTGAGACCATCGCGTCATGAACCTCCTCGGCGAGCGCGAGGCTTCTGCCAAAGAGGAATCCGCAGACACGGCCAACGAACCCGCGAGCTTCAACCAAGCGAGATTTACCAATAGTTCGGCTCTTGCGCGCGACAAAGAGATCGACAGCGGCTTCTGCTACCACCGAGATGTACCGGAGGGTCATGGCGAAGACACTGGTGAACATCCGCGGCAGCCTCAGATACTGCATTGCTCCGAATAGATTTGAACGCGGTGTAGACAGGACCAGCAACGCGGCGAGAGTGCCGGCCACGGCAACTCGCAGAATGAGCACCGTAGCGGATGTCAGCCCCGGCCAAGTGACCGCAACGTACGGATCGCGCCATGCTATGAACGCGATACTGCCAGGGTTTACAAAATGCGTTGCAGCAGGCAGGGCCACTGCTCCGACCAGAAGCGGTGCAGCCGCCCATACGCGCAACTGAAGCCTGCCAATGTTGAGATTTGACCGGTGACCGGCGTACGCGGCAAGCAACACGAGGCAACACAGTCCCGGAATTGTGTGCAGAAATGCACACACCACCATGAGAGCGACAAGGCTTGCTAGCTTCGTCCTGGCATCTAGAGCCTGCAGGAAACCATCCGAACGCGCGACCTCCTCGGCGCGAAGTGTGTCGAGCGTCTGCACGGAGAGAGCCTGGAGGGTTCTCTCTGCATAGGCGTTGGGTACGGACGCTCTCTTGGATCTGCTCGCGGCTGATACACTGTCGACTTGTTCAGCCTGGAGCCAGGCTGGCAGTGTCGCGGTTGGAGGCAGCGAGCGTGTGTGAACTGCGGTAGCCGGTTCGGAAACGGTCGGAGCAGCAGATTCCACTCGCATCAGCCGCTTCGAGAGCAGCGCGACGGCGGCTCCGGTAATGGCAATGCCTGTGAAGGCCGCAAGGACGTAGAACCCCGGTCCAAGGTCGCTTAGGTAGTCCGGCAGAAGTTGAAACCCCTTCCACGCAGCCTGGTCCATTGCCGCGAGGCCCGACGGCATGTGTCCTGCCCTCGCGGCAAGTTCAGTTGCGCTCCATTCGCCCCACGCATCGCCCGAGGCCAGCAGGCCGAGCGGTGCAAGAGCGGCTAGGGCGCCGAGGCCGACCCAGAGCCTGTCCCAGCGGCATGCGGAACGTGTGTTGATCTGAGTTCCCCAGAGAGGAACGCCCATTGTCTGAAGGCAGCGAATAGCGCTGAACGTGACGACAGCCTCTGCCATGCCGCCCACGGTGAGGTGGGCTGCCAGAATCGCAGGAAGCGTAACACTGAGGCCAAACGGAAAGTAGAGCGGTCTGCCGGAGGCATCCTGAAAGAGTGCAGGTTGAATGCCTAGCAGAACGGCGACAACGGCGGAGGCCGCCACTATCCCTACGTACGCACCAAGCCCAGCAGCGGCTGCACGACGAGCGGACGTGCCCGAGCTTCTTCCCGCAGCGAGGCGGTAGACGCAAAATCCCACGAACGGCATCGCAAACGCCATCGCGAAGCAGTTCGCGCCAAGCGCCAGGATACCGCCGTCCGCGAAGAAGAGGGCCTGGACCGCCAGCGCGCTGGTCATCCCAATCACGGCGGCCCATGGCCCAAGCAGGACTGCCATCAGGACCGCCCCAAGCGGGTGCGTGGTCGTGCCGCCAAACACCGGCAGGTTGAACATCATGATCACAAAGCAGAAGGCGCTTGAGAGAGCCAGGAGTGGAGTGTCCCGCGTGCTAAGGGTCGCCCGAACCCGCCGAGATGCCGCAAGCCATACGGGCGCCATGGCCGCTGCTGCGGCCAGGGACGTGCTGGGGCTTAGGACGGAATCTGGAATGTGCACGGTCGGGGTCCTTGGTACACGGCTTGTTTAGGGAGTTTAGCACACGAATGAAAGGCGGCCTTGCCGACGACGGTTGCAAGATACAAGAATGGATAGACAGTATTGCTACTATAACTCGTCCCTTAAGTCCCTCGCGTCGCTTCCGTCCCTTGACCCTCTCGCGTCGCGAGCGATATAATGCCCGTACGCAGAACCCAAGGATTGAACACTATGAGCGAGCTGGCAACGAAGGTGCGAATTCGCATCGAATATCCCATCGAACAGGTCACCGCGCCGGTGATGTACCACCTCATCACGGACTTTGGACTTGTGCCCAACGTGTTTGAGGCGAGGATTGAGGCGAAAACGGGCGGTTTCCTCGTCCTGGACCTGCAGGGAAACCCGCAGGATCTTGAGCGAGGGACGGCCTGGCTGCGAGCCCAGGGGCTGGGCATCACGACGCTATCTGCGTGATGGTGTCATCTCCCGGCTACGAGGTCGGGCGCAGTTGATCGCACTCTCCAGACTCATTTCGCGATTTGCGGAACTCTTTGGCGGAGACCCGGACTTCGTCGTCCATGCGCCAGGGCGCGTCAACCTTATTGGCGAGCACACCGACTACAACGATGGGTTCGTTCTTCCCGTCGCCCTTCAGTTTGGCTGCACTCTCCTTGGTAGGCGTCGCGAAGACAGAGTGGTTAGGGCGTACTCGGAGACGTTCACCGAGATGGCCGAATTCGACGCTGCGCGGCCCGCTCGCGACGCGGAGTTGCGATGGATCGATTACCTGCAAGCTGTTGCACACATCCTCAACCAGGTGGGCTCAGCATCGCAAGGAATGGACATCTTGGTGGCCGGCGATGTGCCCATCGGAGCGGGCCTCTCCAGCAGTGCCGCGCTAGAGGTGGGTGCCTGTCTGGCGTTCGAGGCATCCTCTGGGATCAGCCTTACGCCTATTGACCGGGCTATGGCAGCCCAGCGAGCTGAGCGGGAGTTCGTGGGCGTGCAGTGCGGCATCATGGATCAGTTCGTGTCGTGCAATGCCCAGGCGGGCCACGCGCTTCTGCTCGACACGCGCACTTTGGGATTCCAGCACGTGCCGATCCGTCTATCTGGCGTATCTATCGTGATTGGAGACACTCGCAAGAGCAGGGGACTAGTCGATTCCGAATACAATTTCCGCCGGAGCCAGTGCGAGGAGGCTGTTCGACTGATTGCCGAGCAGCATCAGGGAGTGACAGCTCTGCGGGACGTGACTCGTGATATGCTTGACTACTTGGGAATCCAACTCGACCCGGTCTCGGCTCGACGCGCGCGGCATGTGGTCACGGAGAATCTCCGCGTTCAACAGGCAGCCGAAGCGCTCAGTTCCGGCGACGCCCGGACGCTTGGGAGGCTGATGACAGAATCGCATGCGTCGCTGCGCGACGACTACCAAGTAAGCTGCCGCGAGCTGGATGTGATGGTGGAGACGGCGCTCTCGGTTGAGGGCGTCTACGGAAGTCGAATGACGGGCGCGGGCTTTGGGGGCTGCACCGTTAGCCTAGTGGATACTCAGGCCGTAGACGACTTTCAGCAGACCGTTGGGTCGATTTATGCATCCGCAACCGGACTTGCGCCAGCATTCTACACATGCGAAGCGTCTGCCGGAGCACAGAGGCTATTGTAGAATGGGAGATATAATGTCGTTAGTTGTTGAGCCAAAGGTGTATGTTGATGTGCTTACGGGCGAGCTGACTGGTGGGCGGGTAACCGAGAGTACGCGGACGATCGGTGGCTTGCAAGGGTACTTTCTGGACGAGACCGTCCGGATGGCGATGGACCAGAGCTCGCCTGCCTACCGTGTTCAAGCGTTCGAGCCGGAGAAGGAGGGGACTCCCGGCGCAATCTGCCTTGCCACCACAACTCTGTATGCGGGCATGGTGGGTGACGAGTACTTCCTAACGCGAGGTCACTTTCACGTGAATGAGGACCGGCCGGAACTGGAGGTCACGGTCAATGGCACAGGCTTCCTTGTGCTGATGGACGCCACCGGCAAGACCTGGACGGAGAGCATGTCCGCAGGAAGCGTGCATCACGTCCCGCCGGCGACCGCTCATCGTGTGGCGAACATCGGGGTGGAGCCCCTGGTCTTCATCTCGTACTGGCCAAGCGAGACAGGTCACGACTATGCACCCATCGCAGAGCGTGGGTTCGGCATTCGGGTGCGGCAGGTAGACGGCAAGCCGACGGTCGTGCGTTCCTAGCCTGCATTATTCAGGTTGCTCGTGAAAGCGTAACAGTCTGTCAAACCGTCATTCCCGCATGTCGTTAGCGGGAATCCAGTCTCGGCCTCGTGGGTTCCTGCGTTTGCGCGAATGTCGGCTGAGCGTGGACACATACATGAATGGGTCGGTCTAGCGAGCGCTTACTGAGTGCCTTTTGCCGGGGACTCGTCGGCGTCCTTCGGCCCGTTAACAAACTCCCAGCCGAACCGGCCCTTGATGCAGAGGTGACCGTTTGTGATGTCGTGGTCGATGGGAGAGGTCGCCTTCACGATTCTGTTGTCCTGCACGTGAAGCTGCAGGTTGCAGCCCACGCCGCAATAAGGGCAGACCGTCTCGGTGACCGTCTGCTTCTCCTCGGCCCACGTACCCTCCTTGCGCATGTCGTATTCGCTCTTGAACATGAGGGCGTTCGTTGGGCAGACTCCGATGCAGTTGCCGCAGTAGACGCACGCCGAGTCGGTGAGCGGAATGACGCTCTCGGTGGAGATGCGTGCATCGAATCCTCGACCCGCGACGGCGATTGCGAAGGTGTGCTGAGCGTCCGTGCCGCAGGCTTCGACGCATTTGT
>VFKD01000741.1 GCA_009885735.1 bacterium | reverse complement strand
TCGGCTTTGCTTCTAGAGGAGGGATGCGAAGGATGTGGTCGAGCGAGCTGTCAACCTCATTCTTGCCCTCGGCAGAGCCAAGATAGAGAGCGGCCATCGTATCCTCTGACAGGGATAGATAGTAGTGGACGCCTGGAACCTCGAAGATTCCCTTCATTTTCCGTAGAAACGCTCGAATCTCAGCCAAGTCGATAATCTTGTCCAGCTCGTCGATGCATACCATCACCCGTGAACGGCTTTGGAACTCTTCTCCTAGCGCACCTCGCTCAAGCCTGGACACAACCTCCGTGGAGAAGTCTCTATACTCCGCCATCAGCGAGATGAGGCTGTCGCCTTGGTCTGCCCAATGATCTCTGGGGGCGACGTTGTAGAATCCAATCGCCGAAAGGGAGACGAGCGCGGCGCCAAGGACCCATTGATAGCCGGGCACGGGGAGATAGCTGCTCATACCCCAAAGGTTGTACAGCCAGATGAGCGCTCCTCCTCCCACTACCACCGAAATGCTTCGGCTCACTTTCTGTCTTGTGTTCGGGCGATTCGCAACCCGATGTTTTCTCGACCGAAGAAAGGCGAGCGTTTGCCGCGTCCGGCGGTACAGCAGCACCGCATGCGGTCCGTGAGTGCGATCATTCTCCAGCCACGGCGAAAGGTCCACAGGCTGAAGACGCGAAACGTAGCAGCCCAGCGAGCACGCGCCTGCAAGCGCCACCATGAGCCACGGGAACCAGGTTATCATCACCTCGGGCCGCTGGAGACGTTGATACATCAGGGTAAACGTTAACGCCAGTAGGGACGATGCCAACACAAACACCGCAAGGCCGGCTTTGGTAAGCAGGGCCTCTAGCCGGCGTACCGCAAAAGGCTCCGCACGCATGTGATGTGCTATGGCGTGCTCGGTGCTGTATGCAAGACGCTCGAGCGTGCTCTCGATGAAGTCGGCTTCATCGTAGCGGGTCGGCGCCGACATCCACACGCGCACGCCGTAGCCATCTCGGGTCTCGCCGCCCTTTCGATAGAGCTCGTGCAGTATGCGAGACTTTCCAACACCCCGCCGGCCAACTACGGCGATCGTGCTCCAGCCCCTCCCGCCGAGCTTGGTGAGACGCTCTATCACAGGCCCTCTGCCGTATAGGTCAGTGGGTATTCCGAACGAGCAATTGGGGTCTTCTCCTTGATGCCGCTCTGCATCGATCAGGTCTCTCACTCTGTCGCGCTCTCCCAGTTTTCGTCCGCCAAAGGCGCCAAAGAGCAACGCGACCAGAAAGATTGGGAGCATGAGAACAGATGAGCAAACGAGAGCGAGAGTGCTGGACAGCGTTCGAGCGTGGAAGATGAAGAGGTCGATAGCGCCTAGAGAGTGCGGCCCCTCTGCTCGATAGGTTGAGATGGCAAGGTGCTGAAGAATCGCCTCGCGGTTCTCCGAAGAGAGGCGTACGAACGACACAAGCTGATCCTGCACCCATCGATCTTGACGGTTCGAAAGCTGCTGTATCGCGGGCAGCACTGGATCCGCTAGTAGAGCCAAGATGCGCGACGACTCAATGTCTGTTAAGCGCATTCGACGGACGAAATCCAAGGTGCTGGGCGCAAGCAGTTCGCGCACCGGCGCCGATGGCTGCTCATGTCGAAGCAGGTTTACCAGCATGGATCGAGCTTGCGGCTCGTCGCCCAGAATATCCAGTACAGCCGCTGAGAATTCCCTAGATCCTTCCGTCACTCCGACCGATTCCGTGTCATTCGCCGCAGTTCCCGACTCTAGGAGTGCGGCTGCGTCCGGCACAGCAGACGGCGCCGTGCCAAGCGCTGGAATTGGCTTGTTGGCTGCCGCCAGGGTTGCTAGCAGCTTGTAGGTGTCGGCGCCCGCAGGAAGGTCTGGACTCGTTGACGATGGGTCCGCTACGTATGTTAGGAACGATCTGCGAGTGTTTGCGCTTAGGTCTCGCGTGAACGCCGCGAGAATCTCGCGCATTTTAGGATCTGTCTGAAACGCCACCAGGATTGCCCAGTATGTCGCATACGTGACGTACGAGTCCTCCGCTGGAGGAAGCGCGAGATGTCGATTGAGCGTGTCGGAAAACGACCTGACGGGTATGGTAGGATAGAGCTTCGCCCACGTGTCTGAAGGCAGGGTTCCTAAGGGAGAAGCCTCATTCGGATCATATCTCCTTTGCCAATATCGTTGACTGCTATCAGGGTCGGCGCCTCTGTTCCGGTACATGACATCTTGCACGTTGAAAGCGCCATATACCCTGCTGTCGTAGGTGAAATTTACCAGATAGGTCTTCTGAAGGCTCGGCTGCGCCGCGAGGGAGTACATGTCTCGATAGACTGTGGTCGCCGCATAGCGATCATCAGACCGAATGCCTGGAAGCGGAAGATTTAGCTGATCGTTGCCTTTCAAGACAATAGGATGCGCCCACGAGAGCCTGTCTGCCAGGTACGAGAGCTGCGTCGCAGTGTCCAATGTGGTCGATGCGGCGGATGCCCGCAGGGACCTCATCTCTGCGAGGCGACTCCGCGCTTCGTTCGCTGCTCCGTCACTGCCCAGTTCCATGCTTCGCAGAACCTGATAGTAGCTGTTCTGATAGGTGCGCGATAGGGCTAGCTCCGATGCCAATTGGTATACACGGCCTCGCTCTGGAAGGCTCTTCGTTCGGAGCTCCATAAGCAGCCGAGAGGCATCGCGTTGCGCACTAGCATCACCTGCGAATTTCGGCGTACGCGGGTCCTTAAGAACACTCTCAACGTACTGCCGGCCAACAGTTACACACCCAATAATCGTGAGCGTTGCAAGAGTCAACATCACTTTGCTTCGCTGGCGTCGTGTCGTTGCCCTTGAAAGTGGATTGCCGTAGTGATAGATAACGGACGTACCAATGAGGGTGACAAGGACAAGCAGGGGCAGGTAAAGGGATAAGCCCGCTTCTCCTCCCTCCCGTCCAGCGCTGATTGGCCCGCCAGGCGACATCAACAGGACAACAAGAGCTGTCGCCGAAGCGATGCCAATACCGACTTCTGACTTCTTGTGGAACCAAGCATAGACAAGTGTGCCGCTGGTCAGCGCCGTGATTAGGAGAATCTGGAACAGGCCGCCAATGCTGAGCGAGGGCACACGGCCGGATACCAGGAGAGAATCGGCCAGGATCCCGCTCAGAAACGAAGCACAAACCAGAACGACCGCAAGATCCATGAGGTTCCGTCGTGGCTTGAGAGGCGAAACTGAGTTTTCGGGCTCACTCGATGCACTGGATGGAGGCTGCGGACTCTGAAGGCCCTTGAACCATCCCAACACCATTGGTCCAAACAATCCAAGGACGAGTACGACAATCTGGGCAACACCGGAATCGATCTTGAGGTTCATTCTAGACTCCTCTGTCGGTCCATGGATGGCACATGGTCTCAATGTCACTCATCAAGACCCGCTCACTGCTGAATACTTCATTACGACGCCGGTACCCCGACTCCTGCTTGCTCACTTACGGAGACAAATTCGCTCAGCATATTCCACATACGCTACGTCGTCATCAGAAGTACGGTCAATGTACACCTTTCCGTTACCGTTCGCCACACCCTCAACGCTTCCCACGACCGCCTCCAGCCGTTCGCCGTCGATGGATTCTACAGGTTCCAAACCGTGCCTCACGCCAAGATGTCCACCGGACCGAACCCAATCCACGATCTCCCTCCAGACATCGGCATCCCAGGTTTTTCCCTCAGCAATGATGTGGATGCGTGTTCGCCGCGGAGGGGACCTGCCATGATCTGTTGGTGACCCACAACCTCGCAGTCAAGCACACGGAAGGTCCCCTCCTCATACTTGCGGAATCGGGCTCAGGCATGGCGGTATTGTGATGCACTCTATCTGGGAGTGAGCACAACATGGACAACGCATATCCAATAGCCTCCGGCAGCCACGGATCACAACTGCAGCAGCTAGGCCCGGCGTCCCAGGAGATTATCGACTTGCTCGCCGCTGCGCCCAATGTGCTTCAGTTTAGATCTTCGGAACGAGCGCGGAAACGCGTATGGGAGCTGATTGCGCGCGAGAAGGATGGCGACCTGACACCTGAGGAGAAGAGCGAACTGGACCACTATGGTCAACTGGAGCACATCATGCGTCTGGTCAAGGCTCAAGCGCGAAAAGCTAACCTCAGCGCTCAATGAGGCTTCAGGGCTCTTGACTCCACGCCTTGCCTCGAACAATAATACGCGCGGACGAACCGCATGCCCGCTATCCGCCTATTGGCCAGCGCCTGCCAACGCCCCCATCGGGTCCCAGGGCGGCAGGCCCACGGGCTCGGTCTCAAGCACCGTCAGCAGTTCGGGCGACAGGTACTTCTTCTCTACCGCCACCTCGTAGTTATACTGGTCGAACCAGGCGTCCGTCATGATCATGAAGCCCTTCTCGCCCGTCTTGTCGCCCCAGCTGTTCTCCACGCGCCACTTGCGCGGCCTGTCGTCGTCGTCCAGGTCCACTCCGGTGAAGACCATCGCATGCGTCATCTGGCTGTGGCCATAGTCCAGCCGCTCCGCCTTCGTCATGCCGAAGCTGGTGCCGTAGACCGAATCAAAGTCGTAGAGGTCCATGTCCATGAGGCCCAGATCGCGGTCGAGCATTTTGCCCACATCGCAGCCGAACCAGACCGGCTTCTCGTCCTTGATCATCGCCACGCTGGCGGCCTTCATCACGTCGAGGTCGACGTTGAGGTATTTCACGATCTGCCCTCCCACCACGTTGCCGAGGTAGTTGACTGTGTAGAGCGTGTTGAAGCTCTTGGAAGCCTGCGGGCAGTGGATGAGGCAGACCATGCTGTCGAGGTCCACCGGCACGCGGCGATGCAGGAACTCCTGCGGAGTCATTAGGCCATCGCGGTGGAACCCTTTGTCCTTGTCTCTCCACTGCCAGTGGAAAGCGACCGGCGGAATGCCGAGGTGGATGCAGAGCATTCGGTAGATCTCCTCGAGCATCTCCTGCTTGCGCCTGCCCAGCGCGGCCTTATCCGCCCCTGCGGCGGCCATTTCGCGGAGCCTGCAGGCATTCTCGCGGAGCTTGCAGGTAATGCGGTCGTTCATGTGGTTCGTGTTGCCGCTGCTCTCGGTCTCGGGCATCGTCTCCTTCGGCACAACGCCATACTTCTTCACAATGTTGACGAACATGTCCCACTGACCGCCGTCTTGAATCGGGTTCTGAACGAGCCACGAGACGAGTCGCCCATCGGCAGGTTCGTCAAGCGTAGAGAGAATGCTCTCCAGGAAGTAGTTGGACTTCTCGAGCTTGTCCCAAAACATAGGGTAGTTCTGGCTCAGCTCGAAGTCTTCCATGTTCATCTCGTTGCACGCAGCCATGCGGAAGGTGTTGAGCCCCGCAAACATCCAGCAGCGCCCGCTCTTGTTCTGGCTGGTCACGGCGCCGGCCTTCACCATGTGGCTGAAGGTGTGGTTCGCGCGAACAACTGCTTCTCGGTTCTGCGCAACCGCGACGACGCTCGTCTTCGTCACGGCGTTGAGCGCGGTGCGATAGGCCGGGTTCGTGGCGAATGAGTTACGGTAGCGAATCAGCTCTTCGGGGCATATCGTGCCGCCGCATGCATCGTCTATGGGCATCGAGAAGTTCTCCTTGGCAATGTCCGTGTTTGTACTATAAGCCTGATGAATATGAGGTGCTCATGCACCTGCGACTAAAGTCGCGGCTGTTGAAGGCATGAAATCCACCTTCGTGGATTGAGTATTCAGTGCCCGAAGGGGCACTTTGTGACTTTCACAGCCGCGGTTTCAACCGCAGGGGCAAAGCAGCCAGACGTTACCGTCGGCCATCTATTGTACGCGATACTTGGCGATAACGTCCTCGTCCAACACCACACCAAGGCCCGGTTCCTGCGGAACGCTCGCGTATCCGTCTATCACTTGTATCGGGTCTTTACACAGCTCGTTGCGAAGCGGCGAATCCTCCACGCAGTACTCCAGGAGCACCGCATTCGAAATGGACGCCAGCAGATGCAGGGATGCGGCCACGTTGATGTCGGTCGTAAACGAGTGATTGATGCACGGCAGGCCCCGGTCTGCCGCGAGGTAGGCGATCTTCTTGGCCTCGGTGAGGCCACCCACCCTGGTGACGTCCACCTGCACCACGTCGATGCCGCCGCGATCCATCAGTTCGATGAACGATGCTCGCGTGCTGTCCTCCTCGCCCGCAGCGATCCGGACGTCCGTGTGGTCGCACAGCCGTCGGTAGCCCTCCAGGTTGTCCGGATGCAGCGGCTCCTCGAGCCAATAGATGTTGTGCTCGCGGAAGCGCGAGGCCATCTGAATGGCCGTCTTCGAATCGTAGCAGTGGCCTGCGTCAATGAGGATGTCCACCTTCGGGCCAGCCGCCTCGCGCATGGTGCGAACCAGGTCCACATCGTAGTCCCAGTCCTGCCCCATCGGCTCCCAACCCATCTTGACGGCCGTGAATCCGCGATCAACGTAGCCTCGCACGCGCTCGGCCGTGTCGTGAAGGTTCGTACCAAAGAGCGCGCTGGCATACGCGCGAACCTTGTGCCGAAACCCTCCGCCGAGCAGCTTGTAGACCGGCATCCCAACCGACTTGCCCATGATGTCCCAGAGGGCGAGATCGATGCCGCTCATGGCTTGGATAGCGGCGCCTCTGCGGCCATAGTAGATGCTGCTCTGGTACATCCGGTGCCAGAGCATCTCGTATTCGAAGGGGTCCTCGCCAAGTACGGCATGCTTCAGGCCGCGGCAGATGGTGTGGCTCGGCGGCGCCTCGATGATTGCCTTCGCGACAATTGGAGCGGAATCCACCTCGCCGTAGCCAACGATGCCGGTATCCGTGGTGACGCGCACAAGGAGCATGTCCTGCGTGCCGTCGGTTCGCTCGCGAATCTGCGGGAGGGAGAGGACCAGCGCCTCCACGTCTACAATCTTCATTCGGTTGGTTCGCTCCAGGCGCTGGGGGAAGCGGTAAAGTGCTGCCAAAATTCCACAGGAGACGCAGGAGTTCCTTCCTCCACAGCGAAGTAGAAGCGGCAGTGGGCAGATCGCGGGCAGCAGCCTGCAGAGCCATATTCAGAATCTTGGGGTTTTCATGGGTCGACTTGAAGGTCGTGTAGCGTGGATAACGGGCGGAGCGAGCGGAATTGGGCGCGGCATCGCGCTAGAGTTCGCGCGTGAAGGGTGCTGGGTGGTTATCCTCGATAAGGATGCCTACCGAGCCGGCGAGGTGGCGGATGAGATTGTGGACTCCGGCGGCGCTGCAATCCCTGTCACCATCGACCTAGCAGAGAACGAGCGGCTCGCCTCGGTGACCGACGGCCTGCTCGCCGAGTTCGGCAGGGTCGACATCCTCGTAAACAATGCCGCGGTTGCCGCTGAGCGAGCCTCCCTGCTCGATTCGACCCTGGAAGATTGGCGCAGAGTGCAAGCTGTCAACCTCGATGCGGTCTACATCCTCAGCAAGCTTGCAGCGAAGCCGATGGCGGAGGCCGGGTATGGACGCATCGTCAATATTGCCTCCGTGCAGGCGTTCATGGCCTCCGGCGGCAAGGGCAGCTACAACGCCGCGAAGGCTGGAGTCGTGGGCCTCACGCGCTCCATGGCTATCGATCTTGCCCCGTTCGGCATTGCAGTCAACGCGATTGCCCCAGGATTCGTACAGACGCCAATGTCGAAGGACCACACCGGCGAGGACGAGACGGAGTCCGCGTGGTTCAAGCGAGACTACCTCGGGTCGGGCCGAATTCCGATGGGGCGATCCGGGCAGCCGGAGGATATCGCCGGTACGGCGCTCTGGCTGGCGTCCGAGGAGTGTACCTACTTCATTGGCCAGACCGTGATAGTGGATGGCGGCCTCTCTCTCGTTATCTAGCATTTGCTTAAGACAGGGCCGCAACAAGGAGCCGCAATGGTGCGATGTGAGTGGTGCGAGGGAGACCCGCTGTACGAGGCCTATCACGACCAGGAGTGGGGAGTTCAGGTACGCGACGATCTGAAGCTGTTTGAGTTTCTGATTCTGGAGGGCGCTCAGGCGGGACTAAGCTGGATCACCATTCTGCGCAAGCGCGAGAACTATCGGGCGGCTTTCGCCGGGTTCGAACCTATCGAGGTGGCACAGTTTACGGATAGAGACATCGAGCGGCTCCTCGCAAATCCCGGCATTGTTCGGAATCGACTGAAGGTGGCCGCTGCCATCACGAATGCCAGAAGGTTCCTGGAGGTGCAGCGTGAGTTCGGCTCGTTTGCTCAATACATGTGGAGCTTCGTGGACGGCAAGCCTATTGTCAATGCGTTCACGTCAATGGCGGAGATTCCCGCTATGTCGGAGGTCTCCGACTACATGAGCCGCGACCTCAAGAAGCGCGGCTTCAAGTTCGTGGGCTCCACCATCTGCTATGCCCATATGCAGGCCGTGGGGATGGTGAACGACCACATCACGTCGTGCTTCAGATATGGGCAGGTATAGAGGATGAGTGAGGGAAGACTCGCCGGACAGGTAGCGCTCGTAACCGGAGCCGGCAGCGGCATAGGCCGCGGCATCGCGGAGACGTATGCGCGCGAGGGTGCGTACGTGGCAGTGGTAGATATGAGTGAGTCCGGGGTTGCCGAGACGTGTGCAATCGTCGGCGAGTCCACGCGGCCATTCGTGTTCGATGTGACAGACGTACAGGCAATGGAGGCGGCTATCGGCGCGATGGAGAAGGAGTTTGGCCGGTTCGACGTCATGGTCAACAACGCCGCCATCGTGTTCACTGAGCCCTTCCTGGAATCCACGCTTGAGCACTGGCGCAAGACCATGGCAATCGATCTGGAGGCAGTCTACACGGGCTCGAAGCTCGGCGCAGAAGCGATGATCCGTGCTGGCAACGGCGGACGGATTATCAGCACCGCGTCCATCCAGGCGTTTATGACCACCTCAAAGGTCGCGGCATATAATGCAGCGAAGGCCGGTGTGGTGTCGCTCACGAAGGCGATCGCGGTCGAGCTTGCAGAGCACGGCATCCTCGTGAACGCAATCGCCCCAGGAACCATTCGCACCGGCATGTCGAAAGCGCCGGACGGCACGGACTTCCATGACGAGGAGCCCTACAAGGATCGGTTTATCCGTACGGGCCGCATTCCGCTCCGCCGACCTGGGCTCCCGCAGGACATCGCCAACGCAGCGCTCTTCCTCGCATCGTCGGACTGCCGGTACCTTACAGGACAGACGCTTGTGGTAGACGGCGGGCTTTCAATTGTCATTTAACCCTTGAAACCTCTGGAGGCAATGTCATGAGCGTACGCATCGCCCTTCTCGGCAGCGGATTCGTGTCGAACTTCTATATGCTGGGCCTCGCCGACCTGAGCGGGTGGGAAGTGGTGGTGGTCGCCTCCCCCAACGCCGCGCACGCCGCTGCATTCGCCGAGAAGTGGGGAATTGCAGAGAGTTCTTCAGACATGTCCGCAGCCATCAAGCGCGACGATGTGGACCTCGTGGTGATCGGCGCGCCGAACTACGTTCACAAGGACCTCGCGCTCGAGTGCTGCAAGGCCGGCAAGCACATGGTCTGCACCAAGCCGCTCGCCCGCAGCGGAGCGGAGGCACGCGAGATGCTGGAAGCCGTCCGAGCCGCCGGCGTGATGCACGGCTACGCCGAGACCGAGGTCTTTAGCCCCGCAGTCATGAAAGCCCGCAGCTTTATCGACAGCGGCGGCATCGGCAAGGTGCTCACGGTTCGAAGCCGCGAGGCACACTCCGGACCACACGGCGACTGGTTTTGGAATGCCGAACTCGCGGGCGGCGGAGCGCTGCTGGACATGGGCTGCCACACCATCGAGGCGGCCCGATACTTCATTGGCAAAGACAACCCGGTGGTAGAGGTGCTCGCCTGGGGGGACACGCTCTATCACACCGATAAGACCACCGCCGAGGACAGCGCGGTGCTGCTAATGCGCTTCGAGGGCGGCCAGCTAGGTCAGTCGGAGCTAAGCTGGATCGCGCGAGGCGGCCTGGACCTGCGCAACGAAGTGTATGGCACCGAAGGAACGATCTTCACCGATGTCTGCCGAGAGACGCCTATTAAGGTCTTTTCGCGGCCCGGCGCGGGCTATGTAGTTGAGAAAGCCGAGGCCGAGACGGGCTGGCTGTTCCCGCCCGTAGACGAAGCCTGGATCTACGGTTACCGCGAGGAGATGCGCCACTTCATCGAGTGTGTGCGAACCGGCGCCACTCCGCGAGAGACGTTCGAGGACGGCTACGTGGTGAACTGCATCCTGGATGCGGCCTATCTGTCGATGAAGACGAAGAAGTGGGAAGGGGTTTCGGTTGAGCCGTGATTGCAACTTTAGCATGGACGACTGCCACGTTGTCCATGGATATGCGTCTTCGGCTAGAGGTCGAACGAAGAACTAGGTGTCGTGCGCTGCCTTCGCGCCTGTCCGGGTTGCGCGGCGTGTAATGCGTGATGTCTTCTCGGTCAGTTCGAGCAGACCGGCAAGCGCTTCGTTTACGGCTTGCGACGTGGGAAACGCCTTGGCGATGGCCGGCTCAAGGAGTGCCACGGCAGTTCCTGCTGCGACTTCCGAATAGAACTTTCCTCGCTCCAGGATTGAGAAGTCGGAGCGCATATACTCGGAGCGCATCTCGTCCTTAGCGTTCTTCATAGAGCTTCCTTTCATCACGAGTTACGAGGCGCGCATGGATGACAGGAATTGCGCCAGGCCGATATGTATGGAAGACCGTGAGGAGACGACCCGGTAAAACGTCGACACGGGGCACGCATACCTGCGAAAGCAGGAATCCAGAAAGGCGAGACTGGGTTCCCGCTAAGGACATGCGGGAATGACGTCCTAATAGGGCTCCTACCAGGATGTCCCGAAGCGTTGTCTTGTCGACAATACGTTGCCACACATTCTCGTTCGTCTTGCAGCCTCCGACACACATCACGTTAATGGCAGCTATCCGGTGCCAGCACAACACATTGGCTGTCCGACGCCCTACCAATCAGCTCAGCCGACTGTGCTGCCGACACTCTGCTTGGCCACTTGCATAAGCAAGCGCAGTGCATCGTTGACGGATTGCTCCGTTGGGAAAGCGGCAGCCACGTCTGGAGCCAAAACGATCATGTTGCTGCTTAGGGTTCGCGTGGCATATTTGCCTCGCACACCTCCCGAGAAGTCATACTCGGGCAGCATGTCCGGGACGGACTCTCTAGCTGTCTTGCTCATGTTGCTTTCTTTCATGTGCGGAGGCTGCGCGCGCACTGATAATTCGGACCATATCCTCCCGATCCGTATGCACGACTACCAGTAATCGGTCCCGCGACGACATACCCAGAGTTATGAACCGCTCCTCATCATCAGCATGCTCGACATCAGGAATAGTTAGGGATAGGACATCCCTAAATGCTGTCGATGCCTCATCGAAGGTGACTCCATGCTTCTGCCGGTTGGATGCTGCGTTGCGGGCGTGCCACTCAAACTCCATGGGTATAGCATAGCAAATCATACCGAGGAGCGCAAGTGCGGCCGAGGAGAGTGTTACGGATCAGCTTGCGCCACAGGTGTCCAGCACTTGGCACACGGCGTATCAGCCGGGCAAGACACTGCGGACGGACACCTGGGAAGGCTGAAAGGACCGATTCACTTAGAGACTACGCCATGGGCAGGCACCCAACTGCGGCGTCCGGCAGGTCTCTCTTGCTGACGCAGCACACCACCGTGTACGCCGGATCATAGACGTTTCCAATGTGATACCGCACGCACTGGCCCAAAAGCGCGTGGGCGAACGCGGCGGGCAAAGCAAGCTCGCCGGTCAGCCACCGCAGCATCTCGGTAGTGGCGTGCTGAAGAGCCTGGCCTAGAGGGCGCGCGTTGCCCACGGTCATTATTCTATCCGTATCGATTGCTCGGGGCCAGTTTATCGCCCAGCCCTTGTGCAGGTCGAGCCGGAAGCGAACATTCATCGATATCTCGATGCCGGTTCCCACAATCTCGCCATCGCCCTGCGCGGCATGTCCATCGCCCAGGAAGAACAGGGCTCCCGGCTCTGCTACCGGAAGATACACAGTCACCCCCTCCACAAACCCGTTGAAGTCCATGTTGCCGCCGAACGGCCCGCTGGTGGCGCAGCTGATGGCCTGCCCTCCCGCAGGAGCAACTCCAAAGCAGCCCAGCATTGGATTGATCCGCACGACAAGCGCTGGACACTCCTCGGGCAGCACTGCCGTGGCGGTTCGTGCGACCGGATCGATCTCCCATTCCAGAATGCCTGTCTCATCGGGGATGCCGCCCACGGCCTCTGGGTCGAGCACATTCGGCGCCAGCCATGGCCGCGTGAAACCGTAGGTCCGGCTAGGCTCTATCTTCTCGAAGGTGACAGCAAGGGTGTCGCCCGGTTCCGCGCCCTCTACATAGAACGGACCGGTCTGTGGATTGGGTCTTCCCGCTACCATTGTGCGCTCGCAGTCCCCTCCCCGCGCGTCGACGGTGCGTGTCTCCACTATGTCGCCCGAGGCGATGTGCAGTACGGGCGGATATGTACCGATATTTGTGTAGTAGTGGTCGGGCTCGAATTTGTGGAACAACCTATGCTCCCTTTGGCGAATTCCCCTTAAGATTACCAGGGCCCACGCCGATAATCCGACCAACGATGCGTAACACCGCTCAACACACCTGAAACAGAAGGGAGGTGAAGCGAACATGATACGCGGACTCTACACAGCCGCAACCGGAATGCTCGCAGAGCAGTTTGTGCAAGACGCTATCGCAAGCAACCTGGCGAACGCCTCTACAGTTGGATACCGCCAAGACGTGCCCACGTTCAAGTCGCTCCATGACCTTGCAGTGGGCCGCTACGGTGGACCTAGCAACGAGCGAGGCGCTCCTATTGGAAGAATGGGCCTTGGCAGCGCATTCGACCGCACCGTCGTGGATCACACCAGTGGGTCTTTCACTCCCACCAAGCGGATGCTTGATGCCGCGCTTGTGGGCGAGGGGTTCTTCGCGGTTCAAACACCGCAGGGCGAGCGCCTCACCAGGGCGGGAGCATTTGAGCTTGCACCTGTCGGGAGGGATGCCTATCTCGTAGATACAAACGGAAACAAGGTCCTAGGCCTCAAGGGACCCATCCTCATTCCCGGTGGAGCGGAACCAGTCATCGATCCTGAGGGTCGAGTGTCAGCAGCCGGCAAGGAGATAGATACTCTAAAGCTCGTCACATCCGACCACAACACCCTCAAGAAGGCAGGCGGAAGCCTGTTTGTTGCGTCCAGCCCTGTTGTGGCCGCAACACCGATCGTAAAGCAAGGCGTTCTTGAACAGTCGAATGTAAATACCATCCAGTCGATGGTGCGGATGATTACCGTACAGCGAGCCTACGACGCCGCTCAAAGAACGATTACCGCTCAGGACGAAGCCTTAGGCAAGGCAGTCAACGAAGTAGGCCGCACTTAGGCAGGCTTCACTTTCCAAGCGCCGCTTCAGGCGCTATTATCACTCAGGTTCGGCTGGACTGCACTTCTCCACAAAGGAAGTGCGGAAGCCGAAGAGGTCTCCCAACTGATTGCGGGAGGCTACGCGACGAAGACATGGGTTTCGGCTACGTGCCGAGACCGATGATCTGGAGAACGTTATGCGTGCTCTTTACACTTCGGCTACCGGTATGGTGGCTCAGCAGTTCAGTCTCGACGTTATTGCAAACAACCTCGCGAACGTCAACACAAACGGGTTCAAGCGCTCCACAGCGCACTTCCGGGACTTGATGTACCAGACCCTCGCCGCTCCAGGCGCGCCGAATTCAACCGGCGGGCAGCTTCCCACAGGCTCACAAGTTGGGCTCGGCGTAGACCGCGGCACAACTCACCAGATTTATTCCCAGGGCACATTCCAGACAACGGGCGGCGACTATGACGTAGCGATCCAAGGGTCTGGATTCATAAAGGTAGAACTGCCGGACGGCAACTTTGCCTACTCGAGGGACGGTGCACTGACGATCGATTCGACCGGCAGGCTCGTCACATCCGATGGGTATGTGGTGAAGCCAGAGGTGCTGATTCCAGGCGACAAACTCACAGTCACCGTTTCGCCTGATGGCGTTGTGAGCGTTACGAGGCCCGGTCAGGCGAACTCCGAGGAGGCCGGAAGAATCAAGCTCACTCGCTTCACGAACCCCTACGGCATGGAGCAGCTTGGAAACAACCTCTTCCGCAAGACCGATGCCGCAGGCGAGGAGACCGAAGACACTCCCGGACAGAATGGCCTTGGAAACCTCATGCACAAGGCGCTGGAGTCTGGCAATGTCGAGGTCGTTGAGGAGCTCATTCGAATGATCACCATCCAGCGCGCATACGAGACAAACTCAAAGGCGATTCAGACCGCCGATGAGATGCTCCAGGGCGCCAACAATCTCAAGCGATAGAACCATGAACTCAAACTTCCGGAGTAGTTCCTTGCGAAACCTTACGATGGTTCTGCTTGTTTGGGCCACCTGCGGCTGGCAGCAGCAGTCTGAAGTACGCATTACGGTCCGGGCGATGCCTCAGGTTGCGGGCACTACGTTCACTCTCGGCGAGATAGCAGAGATCGTGTGCCGAGATTCATCCATGCAGAAGAGGCTGAGCAGCCTGGAGATTGGCGCAGCGCCGCTTCACGGCCTAACACGGCGACTTGGCCTAAACGATGTGACGGTGAGGCTGCGCGGTATAGGGATTGACTTGAAAACCACGACCATTGTCTTTCCTCCCGGCGTGAAGGTGGGACGTCTGGCGGTGGAGGTCGTGCCGGACGAACTGGTATCCGCAGCGCGGGTGGCGCTGGAGCTAGCACGGGCCGGCCAGCAAAACGAGGTGGCCATCGAGCCCGTACTCAGCGGCATACGGCTATTCGTTCCTCCCGGCAAGCGGGAGTATGTTGCAGGCGCGCCCTCAGGCAGCCTGGACAAGGGGTCTGTCACCGTCCCAGTGAGCGTATTGGTGGATGGCAAACCCACCAAGACCATCGACATCGCATTCAATCTGACACCCCTTGTGACAGCCATTGTGCCCATCCGTACGATAGAGGCCGGCTCAGAAATATCGGCATCCGATGTGTCGGAGAGCCAAGTAGGGGCGCCGGCAGTCGGCGAGCCGATCACCGACCTCGTGAATATCGTTGGCAAGAAAGCTCGGGTTCGACTAACCGCAGGAAAGCCGATTCTGGCATCCGCAGTGATCTCCCCTCCCCTCATCACGAGTGGTTCGGCAGTTACGGTGCTCAGCATCGTGGGCGCACTCAGAATAGAGGCGAAGGGCATCGCGAAGCAGGCGGGGGCTGCAGGGGAAAAGATCGCGGTGCAGCTCGCTGCGTCTACCAAGCTGATCCGCTGCATTGTAATCGACAGCACGACTGTCCGCGTGGAGGCTCCATGATGCGATACCTTACTCTCCTAACTGCAACAATGGTCTGTGGCGGCGCCGTCGCCGATGAGCCGGCGGCAACGCCGAGAACCTCCGGATCGCTCTGGACCAAGACCAGCCGGTCCATTCTCATTGATCAGAAGGCATCCCGGGTGGGCGATGTCCTTACGATCATCGTCCAAGAAGCGGCAAGCGCTTCGTCCAATGCCTCCACGAAGACCAGCCGCGCAGACAAGGTCGGCTTCGATGGCGTAAGCGGCAGCAGCGCGGGCCTTCTCAGCCCCGTGGGCCTTGCCCGGAACCTGTTGGGTCCGTTTGGCGTGGGCAACTCGACCTCTACCGACGGTCAAGGACAGACCGCGCGATCCGGTTCGCTGAACACCCGGCTCACCGTGATGATCAAGGAGATTTTGCCCAACGGCAACCTGGTCGTAGAGGGGTCTCGAATGGTGGTAGTCAACGCTGAAAAGCAGAAGGTAGTAATCAGCGGCACAGTCCGTCCACAGGACATAAGCCCCGCAAATACCATCAGCTCCATCCAGCTTGCTAACGCCACGGTGCAGTACGACGGCAAGGGGCCGGTGGGCGACAAGCAGCGCAAGGGTCTCCTCTCCACCATCTTTGGCTGGCTGTTCTAGCAAGGAGCATCGAAATGAAGCGAACAATCACTCTAATCTCCGTCATAGCGGCCAGTCTGCTCACGGTGTTGGCAAACTCCCAGGTCCGAATCAAGGACATTGCTGGTATTCAGGGAGCCCGAGGCAACCACCTGATGGGTTACGGCCTCGTGATCGGCCTTGATGGATCCGGCGACAGCAACAGCACGCTTTTCACCGCGCAGACCGTGGTCAACATGCTCCAAAAGCTTGGGGTCAACGTTCCCCAAGGTCTGATCAAGGTGAAGAACATAGCCGCTGTAATCGTCACAGCGGAGATGCCTGCCTTCGCAAAGCCCGGCGGCCTGATTGACGTCACGGTCAACTCCATTGGAGATGCGAAGTCCCTGCAGGGAGGCACCCTGCTCCAGGCGCCGCTAAAGGGCGCCGATGACGAGGTCTACGCGGTAGCCCAGGGTTCCTTGAGCATTGGCGGCTTCAACTTCTCTGCGGGAGGCGCGTCCGCGCAGAAGAACCATGTCACCGTTGGTCGGGTGCCGCGAGGCGCAAGAATTGAGCGCGAGGTGCCCACGACCGTGTCGGACGGACAGTCGCTCGAAATCGCCCTCAATCAACCAGACTTCACGACCGCGAGCCGAATCGCAGATGCAATCAACGTAAAGGTACCCGGCGCCGACGCCTCGGCGCTGGACCCCTACAGCGTGCGAGTGACCATTCCGCCGGCTAGCCGCGGCAATCTTGTGAAGTTCATCGCACAACTAGAATCGGTTTCGGTTAAGCCGGACACCTCGGCGAAGATCGTAATCAATGAGCGCACAGGCACGCTGGTGGTCGGAGGAGATGTTCGAATATCGCCGTGCGTTGTCACCCACGGCAACATCCGTGTGAAAGTGGACAATACTCCGATCGTCGCTATTCCCGCGCCTTTCTCGGGAGACGGAAAGCCGGTCATCGTGCCGCAAAAGGATGTTACGGTGCAGGAGGACAAGAACCAACTCGCAGCAGTTCCTGCCACCACCACAATCGACCAGCTTGTGACGGCGCTCAACGCCCTCGGCGCCACCCCCAGGGACCTGATCAACATCTTGCAGGCCATGAAGCAGGCAGGCAGCATCTCGGCGGAACTGGAGCTGCAATGATGCCAAACGTCAACTTAGACAGCCTCGCAGGACCTCGCCTTCTCGATAGCGTTGGGAAGGTCGTCGAGGCCTCCGTTGAAGAGCGCGTGCGCCTTCGAAAGGCCACCACCAAGGTGGAGGGCCAGTTCATTGGTATGCTCCTCAAGCAGATGCATGCATCGACCCAGAAGAACGGGCTATTCGAGCAGCGCCCGGAGGCTGCCACCTTTCGCGAGATGTTTGACGAGGCAGTAGCGGACAGCCTGGCGGAACGCGGTGCCTTTGGCATCGGAGACATCCTGTTCAAGGCGCTCTCTCGCAAGGCCGAGGAGCAGTCAAAGTGAACAGAACCGACAATGCTGAGCTTTCCGGATGCATTCGCGTCCTGTCACGCATTTTGGCCAAGCAGGCTGCTGCGAGCCGCAAGCTCGGAGCCGCTCTGATCGCGCAAACCGAGGCCCTCGTGACCAACGACTGCCTTCGCATCGAGAGGCATTCAGCGGAAGCCGAGGCACTTGCGCGGTCGATTGCCGAAATGGAACCTGCGAGGATCAAGGCTGCAGCTGAGCTTGCTAACGTCATCGGGCCCTTCGACACCGATTCGAACACTGAGCTGACGCTCAAGCGTATCGCCGAGTGCCTGCCGCCGAAGGCAGCGGCGGACCTCCTAAATTCCGCTGCCGGCATCCGGAACGCGGAAGCTGAGATAGCTCGCGCAACCGAGCAGAGTAGGAACGCAATCAATGTTGGGCTCGACTATGTTCGCTTTACTTTCGAGCTGATCACCCGCTCCGCCGTAAAACCTCGTGCGTACGGCAACGCGGCGGCTCCCACGCCCTCGTTCTATCTGAACCAGCGGGCATAGGAGACCAAGGAACAGAGATGCCAAGTACATTCGCGGGCTACGACATAGCCAATAGGGCCTTGCGCGCCAGCCAGGGCGCCCTCAACGTAATAGGCCACAACATCTCCAACATCAACACTCCAGGCTACTCTCGTCAGACCATCGAGCTCGAGGCCGCTGCACCCCTCTCCGCAGTTGGAGGCGACCGTACCCGTCCCGGACAGGCGGGCGCAGGCGTGGAGTTAACGGCAATTCTGCGCGTTCGCGACAAGTTCGTGGACGATCGGATACTCGCTGCCAATGCCGAGCAGGGCGAACTGAACCAGACACGCGATCTGTTGTCCCGCATTGAGGCTGTGTTTATGGAGCCCGGAGAAAATGGTATCTCCTCTCTGCTCACCGGCTTCTTCACGCAATTCCAGGAGCTGAGCCGCGCGCCGGAACGAGTCGACATCCGTACGTCAGTTCGCGAACACGCTCGACAACTGGTCATTGAGTTCAACAATGTATCTCAATCTCTTGAGAGCATCGGCCGCGATGCCAAGCTGCAGGTTGCCTCCACCGTAGATGAAGCCAACAAGCTCGCGAAGCTGGTGGCAGGGCTCAACGATCAGATCAAACAGGCGAATGTAGTGGGAGACCATGCCAACGACCTGGAGGACCAGCGAGACGAACACATACGTAGGCTGAGTGCCCTGGTAGGAGTTCGCACATCGGTGGAGCTAAACTCTGCCGGCGAACCGACAGGAGTATTGAACCTCTTCGTGGCTGGACATGCCATTGTTGTGGGAGCAGCCACGATCGAGCTGCCTTCGAAGGGAGTAGTGATTGGCGGGCAGGCGATGCTTCAGATTGGCGACAACAACATCCCGGTTGGCGGCGCTGCAGCAGGCATACTTAATGCTGCCGAAAAGAGCGCAGGCTATGCAGCGGATCTCAACAACACAGTGGCGGTTCTTATTGAGCGGGTGAATCAAGTTCATGCCTCTGGATATGGCCTTGACAACCTGACAGGACGCGCCTTCTTTGCAGGGACAGACGCAAAGACAATTCGCGTCTCCGCGGATATTGAGGCCTCGGTCAGCGCCATCGCAGCCGCTACGCCCCCTGCTGCGGGACGGCCGGTGGCCGCTGGAAATGGAAACAACGCTCGCAACATCGCGGACATCGTGGGCGAGAAGCTCTTCGGCGAATACACGGTCGGTGAGCACTACGGGGCACAGGTGTCACACGTTGGCGTGGATTCCCAGTCGTTCATCCGGCAAGCAGACAGCCAGGAGAAGATCGTCCAGCAGCTCAAGAATGTTCGAAACTCGGTTTCTGGGGTTTCCCTGGACGAAGAGTTGGCTCATATGATGCAGTTCCAGCGCTCATACCAGGCCGCTGCCAGGGTTCTATCAACAATGGACGGCCTGATGGACGACATCTTGAGACTGCTGGGGTAACCGGAGGGTAATTGACCATGCGAATTAGCACGAATACGCTGATGGAGACCTCGCTCGTGGGCATCAACGAGTCCTACCGCCGCTACGGCGAGGCTCAGCAGAGGATAGCTACTGGCAAGAAGCTCAATAGGCCGTCCGACGATCCAACGGGCACAGCCCATGCAATGGGCCTACGAAGCGCTATGGGCCACATCGAACAATTCCAGCGCAACATTACGGATGCCAATGGGTTTATGGCTACTACGGACGTGGCGTTGTCACAAGCGGTGGTGTTGGTCCGTGAAGCTCGGAGCCTTGCAATTCAGAGCGCCACAGACACAATTACCCAGGACCAACGCGCTATCATCGCAAATCAACTCACGGCGACCATTTCGCAGATCGGGCAGCTTGGCAACTCAACACACGGGTCCCGATTTGTGTTCGGGGGCCAGCTTACCACGAAGCCGCCCTTCGTACCGGACGGTGGTGGGTTTCGCTATGAGGGCGGAACCAGCGCGACTGCCGATAATACCCTGACGGTGGAGATATTCCATGCCGATACTGTAGTTATAAACCACACGGGTGACCAACTGCTCACCCCTACCCTCGATGCGCTGAAGAATCTGAAATCTCACATTGAGGGCGGGCAGATAAGTGCAATATCCCGAGAAGACCTAGCTGCGCTCGACAATGTCCTGCAGGGCCTGCTTAGCGCCCGCGCAGAGACAGGAGTCAAGATCCAGAGGCTTACCGCAACGAGCAGCCGCCTCGCGCTTAGCTCAGAGAACTTCACCGAACTGCTGTCGAAGATAGAGGATGCAGACTACACAAAGGCCGTGGTAGACCTGAAGACAGCGGAGCTGACCTACCAAGGCGCTCTTACCGCGGGAGCCCACGGAATTAGCCGCACACTACTCGACTTCCTGAAATGAACCCTATGAAAACAGCCACTAAACCAACCATCGAAGTCGCAACGAGCCGATTTGGGTGTCTGGACGTAGACCCCGAGAGAGTCATCACCTTTGCGAATGGCCTGATTGGATTCGAGCACTGCAAGCGATTCGTCGTCTTGCACCTCGAAGAAGACAGCCCGTTCCGGTGGCTTCAGAGCCTCGACGACGGCTCGGTCGCATTTGCAGCGGTCGACCCATGGGTCTTCGACAGTAACTACGCGCCCACTATCTCGGACGCAGACGCGGTGGAGCTGTCGCTCACCACCGATTCCGAGAAGCTTGTACTTGCCGTAGTGACAATTCCACCAGATAATCCAAAGGCGATGACCGCGAATCTGCTGGGGCCGGTGGTCGTAAATCCGCTTACGAGGCAGGCAAAGCAGGTGGTTGTGCTGGATGAGGAGTATACAACGAAGCATCCTCTGCTGACCGCGCTTGCCCAACTAAACAGGCCTGCCGCATAGCCTCACCACACGTCAACCAGCGGCTGCAAGGATTGTGGCCGCCGAATTGTGAGCATCACTTGCCAGGGAGGGCAAATCATGCTGGTATTAACGCGCAAACCCGATCAGAGCATTATGGTCGGCGCAGACATCGAAATCACGATACTTGAGGTTCGCGGCGAGCAGGTTCGACTAGGAGTGCGCGCGCCGAGAGCGGTTGCCGTTCACCGCAAAGAAGTCTTTGAGCAGATTCGGGACGAGAACCGCAGTGCCAGCACAACGTCGCCTCATCCGCTTCCGCTGCTAGGCGACCTCATGGCGGGTCCTTAGCCTGCATTATTCACGTTGGCAGTGTATGCGTCACGATCTGTAAAGCCGTCATTCCCGCATGTCGTAAGCGGGAATCCAGATTCGTCCTTCTGGATTCCTGCTTTCGCAGGAATGACGGCAAGGGTCCGGCGCCTCAATGAATAGATACGCAGAGAACTCCGCTCATATACAAGAAAGAGGGCAGGCTTCGGTCAGGAGCCTGCACTCTCCAGTTGTTCAAGAGCTAGTGGTGCTCGTGTCCATGCTCCTTCGGCGCTGATCTATAGTGCTCTGCTAGAAGGTCGGCTCCGAAATCGCCCTTGAAGTCTCTCCACACGGCGTGGATGTGGTTCGCATTATTCTGCGTGTTGTCGTACTCAATGAGAAACGTCTTGCCCTGAACCCGATAGTAGTGCGGATCGCCCTTGGCCGTGCCACCCATCCAGCCAAACTTAATGTTCGCATACCCCGCCGCCTTGACCCGTGCCAGCCGCGCCTTCATCAGAGGCGCCGGCTGAGCGCTTGCATAAGCACGTATCAGGTCCATGAGCTGCTTGCGCTGTGCGGAATCCAGTTCAGAGTAGGCCACCCCTTTGTCCTCTTGGATGGCTGCAGAGCGCTGAGCGCTGGTAAGTATGTCTGCCGGAGCCGTCGCTGAGAGCAAAGCCTTCGCTCGCTGAGAGTCGTTAAGGGCTGCAACCAGCGCTCGACCAAGGTCCTCCTCAACCGCTAGAGCCCGCGTGCCCTTCAGCGGACCTTCGCGCACCTCGCCGGGATTGGCGCCGAAGAACTGCGGAGTAGAGGCCACCACTTTGCCGCCGATGGCGGTCCACTGCAGCGAGATGTGGTGCCCTTCGTACCGCCAACCCCATGGATCCGTGGGCGACGGCTCACCGAAAACAGAGAAGTAGTAGTTCTCCGGGTCGCGAACCGGACCCGAGCCCTTCTCGATCTCCTTGAGCACAGCTTCCAGACTCCTGATCGTCTCTGCCTTCTCGTAACCGCCTCGGCTCAGGCTCGCCTTCAGGACCTCAACTGCCGCCTTGCGCTGCGCGTCCGACATGCTCTTGAAGGCAATGCCCTTGCGCTCCCGCGGGATGAAGTGCCAATTGAACCTCTCCTCGGAGTCGAACGTAAACACACACGCCTGCTTCTGCGCCTCGGTGAGCGTGCCAACGAACTTACGAAGAGCGCCAGCCACTTTCGCCTCTTCTCCCGCCGGCTTACCGACGAGGACAGCGGCCACAGCGCCGAGGCACAGCGACCAGATGGGAAGTTCTATAAGCGACATCGGCATGAAGGCTCCTACCTACTATATTTGATGCTCTATGGATTCGACAGATAGAGTGGAACTCCTGCCGTCTCTAGCGCTGGATGGCTGCTCCAACTCCTGCGAGAAGCGCCTCAATCTCAGAGCGATCCGCGATCATGAGGTCCCCCGGAATGGTGTGCTTCAGGGACGACATGGCCGAGCCGTATCTCACGGCCTTCTCGATGTCGCCATCCAGAAGCCCATTGAGCACGCCGGCAGTGCAGGCATCGCCGGCGCCCACTCGATCTACCTCAGTTGCGACTACGATGGGAGCAAATGCCTCGCCATCGGCGCTCCAAGCGAAGATTCCGTCAATGCCGGCTGTAACGAGCGCCACTCTGCAGCCGAAGGTCTGACAAATCTGTTTCGCCACCTGCATCGGGGCTCCGGTGATTCCAAACAGCAGTGAAGCGTCGGGCTGAGCACAGAGAACGAGGTCTATTCCTGTGATGAGCGGCGCTAGCCCCGCTGCCGCCTCCCGCGATGTCCACAGCTTTGAGCGGAAATTCACGTCCATTGAGCACGCAACATTCCGCGACTTGGCCTCGGAAAATGCCCGTGCGGTAGTTGCCAGGCAATTCGGACTGAGCGCAGCAGTGATGCCGCTGGTGTGAAGCCTGCGCGCCGAGGCTAGAAGGTTCCAGTCGAACTCGTCCGGAAGCATGCGGGATGCCTCGGAGTCCGCCCTGTCGTAGTGAACCCTGTGAGCGCGCGGCGGAGCACCAAACTCGATATAGTAGGTCCCAACCCGCCCGGACTCGGTCCAGATGACATGGGAGGTGTCCACGCCCCAGCGCGATACCTCTTGAGCCACCTTTCGTCCAAGGGTCGTCTTGGGAAGCCTGCTCCACCAGGTCGCCTTGCGGCCAAGCCGTGCGAGCGCGACCGCCGTGTTGCTCTCGCTGCCACCCACCGAGAAGTCGAGTGAAATTGCAGACTCGATCCTGCCGAATCCGGGCGGGCTCAGGCGCAGCATGGTTTCGCCAAAGGTCATCACGTCCCAGATGGGAGCCTCAGAGGCAGAACTCACGGATTGAACACACTGTCTGACAGGCCGGTGTTTACCTTGATGTCGCGGTACTCCGTGGATCCGGCGATGATGCGGTCCACGTTCTGCGCCTCGATCTTGCTTGGGAACCAGATGCCGGGCGCAATCTGCTTTGGGTCCCTGAAGAAGTAGACCGCCTGCAGCTTGCCCTCTTGACTGAACGACTCTCTTCGGCGCACCACCTTCGTCGCTGGGTCGATGAAGATGTTGTGATGAGAGGTGTCTGCAAACTTAGGGTCATACCTCATCTCAAACACGGCACATGCCACGCCGTCGACGTTCGCTTCGCGCAGGTACTTTGCGTCAGCATACGTCAGGTAATACTCTGACAGCAGGCCTACATCCATCAGCGACTTGCGCTTGCCGGGAGCATCGGTGAATGTTCGCGACGAGAGCTTGCGCCCGTTCACCATTACAATCTGCTTGGTGCCCGCCACGATGAAAGCCAGCTTGGAGCCCTCCGCGGCGCCCTCAATGCGAACCTGATTCGGCTCCTTGTAGCGGACCTGGGCATTCTTGATACGGTACAGCAGCCCGAAGTCTTTGCTGATCTTCGCAAGCTCCTTCTGGTCGGCCTTACCCACCACCATGGTGGCGGTGAAGTCGTCCAGCTTCTGGCAAACGTAATTCTTGATGTTGGTATCAATGGCGTTTGCGCGGGTGCTGAGGGCAGCCGCGACGACGACAAGCAAGAGTGAGTGTTTCATTTAGGAGGTCCTTCCTTGGGTGCGGTCTGAGCTCGTTCGGAGTCATTCTACCTTCTGGATGCTGCGAGGGATCGGGCGGCAGCCAGTTCAAGAGACGCAGCTAAGGCATGCTCGGTGGCATCGGATCAGAGTGCAGGCGTTCTGGTTCCCTTGCGTCTGATGAGCGAGGCGCCGAATGGTGTGCATCAAAAGGACAGCCGCTGCATATGCGTCATGCAGCGGCTGTATGTTGACCAGGTGCGAGCCTAGCGAGACCGACGGCCTCGAATAACGAAGCCCAGCCCAGCGACTCCGGAACCGATCAACATCGCCCAGGTTCCAGGCTCCGGAACTGGGTTGCCGCCACCACCACCGCCCGTGGGATCCGTGAACACGTCGAGGATCCGAGCCTGTTTGATCTCAATTGCTCCCGTCGCAGAGGTAAAGGTCACCTTCTTCATGAGGTCCCCTGCAGTTGCCTCTAGCGTGAACCGGTTCGTGCCTGGCCCAAGGGTGCTGGCAGGATTGAAGATAGCCTGAAACGGGTTCGCCGAGCTGTCGAGGAAATCCACGAGCAGCGAGTACGTCCCCGTGCCGGCCTGCGGGTTGAGCGTGAACCTCTTGAAGCCATAGCCTCCGCTAAGGGAGAAGCTAATGTGGTTCATAAGTCCATCATCAGGATCGAAGGTTGCCTGACCTGAGCCTTGGCCGCTAATCAACTCGGTCGAGTCGACCTGCACAAACCCGTCAAGAGCGGGCGGTGCGCCGTTGAGGTTCGCGTCAATGTGCATGACGTTGTTCCAAGCGCTGCCCACGAGGACATTGCCTTGGCTGCCGCCGCCAAAGTTGTTGTTTGGCGTAAAGATGATCACTGCATGCGATGTGACCGCGGGAACGAGGATGAGAGATCCCAGCGCCAGTATAGCTGCAGCGGACTTCCAGCTTGTAATCATTCGGATTACTCCTTTCGAATGTGCCATCGCCCTAGGGCGCAGGCATTCAAGCTCAGTACATGCATAAGGAGTGCCAAGTACACGAGGCTGAGGTGCAATCGAGCGATTCCCGGTGATATTGCTGAGGAAAACCGGTGATCTTTGCAGGCTGGGACGGCTTTGGCAGCCAAGCGACACTGGCCCTTCTTCACGACGTGGGCAGAGAATCAACCTAGTGAACGTAGCCTATCCGGGTCGGCTCGTGGGATGCGGATTGCGGTAGGCAAACCCAGCCTGATGCCAATATGGATAGGGCAGCGTCATTGCGCTCGCTTCCTCCAGAAAGGTGACCTGGTCGGCAGTGAGGTTCCACCCAACCGCCCCCAGATTTTGGCGGAGCTGCTCCTCGTTGCGGGCCCCGATGATGACTGTCGAGACCGTTGGGCGCTGCAGGATCCAGTTGATCGCTATCTGGGGCACGGTTCTGCCGGTCTCGGCCGCGACCACGTCAAGGGCGTCCACCACCCGATAGACGTGCTCGTCCGCAACAGGTGGACCGGCATCAATGGACGCCTTGGATTGGAGCCTGCTCGACGCCGGCATTGGAGACCCACGCCGAATCTTGCCCGTAAGTCGGCCCCAGCCGAGCGGGCTCCAGGCTACGCAGCCCAGCCCTTGGTCATGCCCGAGCGGCATCTGCTCCCACTCATAGTCGCGGCCCAGAAGCGAGTAGTACGCCTGGTTCGCCACATAACGCGGCCAGCCATATCGGTCCGAGACCGCCAGAGCCTTCATAATGTGCCAGCCGGAGAAGTTTGAGCAGCCAATGTAGCGGATCTTTCCAGCGCAAATGAGGTCGTTGAGAGTCGAAAGCACCTCCTCCGGCGGGGTCAGTGCATCATAGGCGTGAAGTTGGTAGAGATCGATGCGGTCTGTACCCAGGCGCTTCAGACTGGCGTCT
>VFKD01000213.1 GCA_009885735.1 bacterium | reverse complement strand
GGGCATCGCCCCAAAGGAGAGTCTCGAAATAGTCGCCGAAGATCGAAACGGCTGTGCCGTCGATGTCAATAACCTCGATCATGCCGCCGCCGGTTGAGATCGCGCGGAGAGTGTGCGTTTCGCGCAGATTCACCAGCGTGAGGCGATATGTATTTGGGTGAGGGTCGTTCACATTGACGGTCTCTATTCGGACGTTGACGCCCGACGCCCTAAGCGCCTCTGGCGAACTAGGCAGGCGCTCGTCATCGGCATCCCATCCCATCAGGCCGCCAAAGAGCCCCATGTCGGACCCCTGGGATTCGTGCGTGGTAGGAAGGGAGCCGTTTCGGTCGAATTCGACCAACACATCGGTCAGTTCGCCATCCATCAGGTCAAGCGCAAGCCTGCCGATGCGCAGCGCAGCCGCGCAGTGAGAGCTGGAGGCTCCACGCATCACGGGTCCAATCACATCGTTAAAAATGCTGACGACCATGTTCGTCTCCTCGCCCACCAAGTCATAGCGCCTAACTGACGACTCATTCAATGTGAAACGAAACGACTTAGCTGCATGCGATAACGGCTTCCCGATAGCTCGGACGCACACTCAGGCTGTGCGGCATGCGTTCAAGGCGATTCTAGCACTTCCAGCGCGGCGGCGCGGAGCGTGTTGTGACCAATCTGGTACTATGCCAAAACATGGGCATCCGCGACAGAAGGTTTGGTGCATTGCGGAAGTCGGAATTAACATTTTCTACTCTAGTATCCAGGTAAGGCACCCCATCCATGAAAACTAAACTGCGCTCGGAAGCCTGGTGGAACGACCCCGCCAACCCCGGCATGACCGGGCTCTACCTCGAGCGGTACCTCAGCTACGGCCTCACTCCAGGCGAACTACAGGGCGGGCGGCCCATCATCGGTATCGCCCAGTCCGCCAACGACCTGGCCCCCTGCAATCGTCAGCACCTCCAGACCGTCACGCGACTCTGCGACGGAGTGCGAGATGCGGGCGGAGTGCCAATGGTCTTCCCAATGCACACGCTGCAGGAGAGCGGCAAGCGTCCCACCGCAGCGCTGGATCGAAACCTGGCTTATCTCGGCCTGGTGGAGGTGATGTACGGCTACCCCTTGGACGGGGCGATTCTCACCACCGGGTGCGACAAGACGACTCCGGCCGCGCTCATGGCCGCAGCCACCACCGACCTGCCGTCGCTTATCTTCAATGGTGGGCCGATGCTGAACAGCTACTTGGATGGAGAGCCCGCAGGTGCCGGGACCATTATCTGGGAGGCCCGACGCAAGCTCTCCGCAGGCGAGATAGACGGGCAGCAGTTCATCGACCTGCTCGCCGGTGCATCCCCAAGCGCAGGTCACTGCAACGTGATGGGCACAGCCCTCTCGATGAACTGTCTCGCGGAGGCCCTGGGGATGGCCTTGCCTGGGACTGCGGACATCCCCGCGCCGTACCGCAAGCGCGGGCAGGCTGCCTATGCCGCAGGCAGGCGAATTGTGGAGATGGTGCGTGAGGACCTGAAGCCATCGAAGGTAATCACGCGCGACGCGCTGCTAAACGCAATTCGGGTCAACACCGCCCTCGGCGGCAGCACGAACTGTCCGCCGCATATTCTCGCGGTGGCAAGGCACGCGGGCGTGGACCTGACAATTGGCGACTGGGAGACGGCGGGCTACGACCTCCCTCTGCTGGTAAACCTCCAGCCGGCAGGCCGATACCTTTCGGAGGACTTCCACCGCGCGGGTGGCCTGCCCACTGTGATGAGCGAGATGCTCAAGCACGGACTTCTCGCGGGCGATGCGCTAACCGTGTCCGGCAGGACGGTCGCCGAGAACTGCGCCGATGTGCCCGCACCGGATGGCGACGTCATCCGCACCGTGGAGAATCCGCTTCTGCGGCAAGCAGGCTTCATGGTTCTCACTGGAAACCTGTTCGATGCTGCCTTGATCAAGACGAGCGTCATTAGCGACTATTTCCGCAGTCGCTACCTCAGCGAGCCTGGAAACGAGAACTGCTTCGAGAGCAGAGCGGTCGTCTTTGAAGGGCCGGAGGACTACCACGACCGACTCAACGACCCCGCGCTCGGCATCGACGAGAACACCCTTCTCGTCATTCGCGGGTGCGGAACAGTGGGCTACCCCGGCAGCGCCGAGGTGGTGAACATGCAGCCTCCGGATGCGCTCATAAAGGCGGGAGTGATGGAGCTGCCCACGCTGGGCGACGGCCGCCAGAGCGGCACTTCCGCCAGCCCATCCATTCTGAATGCCTCACCGGAGGCCTATGCCGGAGGAGGGCTCGCGAGGCTGAGAACCGGAGACAGAGTGCGAGTGGACCTGAATTCGCGTAGAGTGGATGCGATAGTACCGGAAGAGGAGTGGAACGCGCGCGACACATCGGTGTTCGACATAGCCCCGCCAAGCGCCACGCCATGGCAGCAGATATACCGTGACAACGTTGGGCAGCTTCATACCGGGGGCTGTCTGGACTTTGCCTGCGCGTTTCGCGCTGTGTGCGATGCGGTGCCGCGGCATAGTCACTGAGGGGACTGCCGGTCCTTCGACCATTCGACAGGCTTATGGCTCAGGGCAGGCCAAGGCGTCGGTGGGGTCCTTCGACTGCGGCTCGATGCGGCTGAGCCGCGCTCAGGATGAGCGGAGATCAGGCAGTCAGCAGTGGGCGGTGGAGCGCGGGCGTCCCGCCCGCAGAGGCTCAGAGCTTGCCCGTAACCCGCTTACTCTGGTATGCCCTGGGCCATCAGGTGGCAAGAACTGCCGGACCGCGCACTCTTGGTGCCGTTCATCCTGATAGGCGATTGGCAGGGAACGCCGCCGGTAGATACACACCCAGCAGTGGTAAGATAGTCCTGAGAGTAGAGGGATTCAGTTGTTCGCTGCGGAGGTCGAGATGCTCACTGACGGTCAAGGATTAGGCAAGGTCGTGCCTGCTGGACAAAGATTCCCTGTGTCGCATGAAGCGCTGGCACGGTTCTGCGAGCGTAACGGCATCCTCAAGTTATCCGTGTTTGGGTCCGCATTGGGAGACTCATTCCACGACGGTAGTGATCTTGACCTCCTGGTCGAGTTCGATCCTCACGCCCGCGTGGGCCTCGTGCGAAAGGCCACTATTCAGCTTGAGCTAGAAGACCTGGTTGGTCGGCAAGTGGACCTACGCACTCCTGCTGAACTGAGCCGATACTTCAGGCAGGCGGTGCTCGACTCTGCTATGCACGTTGATGATGCCGCCCGCATTCGGCACATGCTTGACGCAGGGCGAGAGGCTGTCGGGTTTATTGCAGGAACAGAGCGATCCACGCTGGACTCGGATCGTGTGCTCGCTCTCGCGCTGCTAAAGTGCATCGAGACTGTGGGCGGGGGCGGCCTACAGAACAAGCCGAAACTTTCGCGACTCTCACCCTCAGATTCCATGGTCCGCACTTATCGAGATGCGGCATTCTTTGGTTCATGACTACTATGACGTGGACTTGGACGCGATCTGGAACTCAGTGCGTGAGGACATACCCCCGATTCTCGAAGAACTCGAAAGTCTGGTATTGCCCTAGCCTGGGCCGATACCGTGCGCCTCGCTAAGTCTGGCCCGTCCACGCTGCCTGATCGCTGCTATCGCAGGACACTCGTGATACGGATGCGCCCAGGCCGTGGGCACAAGACAGCAACCCATACACTTGGTGGTCGAATCAGAAAGTGCTCGACGGTCCTAAATCGTCGGAGACAGGCCTGCCAGATAATCTTCGGGGGTCTGAACTGTAACTAAGGATGCCGCTCGCGCAAGCATCTCTTGGTCCCAAGTGATCAGGATCGTTTCATGTTCCTCGGCAATCTGAACATAGACTGCATCCGCACCTCGCAGCCTTTGCATGACAGCAATTCGCGCGGCCCTATCGGCTCGGCCATTGTCTAGGTCTAGCAGCGCGATCCTTGGAGTCGCATAGACAAATTCTAGCGCGGCTATACCGAGCGCATCGCTGGATGTAGTCCTCGCCAAAGTAGCTGCCGTTTCGGCAAGTACCAGACGGGGGCAGATGACTTCGGCAGGATTGACCTCCAGCGATTGGAACAGGCTCTGGCTCTTGGTGTTGTGTAATTCGGAGGGCCGCAATGCGGCAACGAAGACGCTTGCGTCGATTGTCAGCCTCACCGTCGCATTTTCGACAGAATATCAACTGCGGATTCATCTGTAGTCGACGTCTCGGCGAAGCGTTGAGCCAGGGTGCGCATTTCGCCAAGCCACACCCGAGTCTGTACGCGCCGATCCTCGGCAACTGAGGTCGCAGTAACAGGAACTAGGCGAATGTTCCGTCCATCGGCCTCGACCTCATACCTAGCGTGAGGCAGAGGGTGACCCAGTATCTGAGGCGAGAGCGTAAGCTGGCCCTGGTCGTCGGTTTCAATGATAAGCGACATGGGTGATCCTCCCACCACATTATACGCGCATGGCTTCCGTCAGGCAAGCTCACCGCTGGCGCGGATTGCGAAACAAGCGTTCCAGCAGGAGCCCGCCGCGCCGCGCCGAACCTTAGAGCCCGTCATGAAATAACCGAGTCGAGTTTATTTTTGCGCGGTGAAATTGTGTAGTTCCATTCGCCGTGAAAGTCATGCTTTACGATGTTTATTTCTGCAAACTG
>VFKD01000002.1 GCA_009885735.1 bacterium | reverse complement strand
TCCCATAGGTCCCATAGGTCCCATAGGTCCCATAGGTCCCATAGGTCCCATAGGTCCCATCGAGGGACGATACCTCACGCAGAATGTTGCGACCCCGATGGGTCGCCCGGCTTACTCCGCGGCCAGCTTCGTAAGGCTCTTCTCAGACATCATCTTCGGCGCAAGCGTCGGCCACACGGCCTTGATGAAGTCGCGCATCTCCTCTACCCGCTCCGGCTCCATCCCCTCCGCCAACTGCCTAAACCTGACGAAGTAGAACGGTCGGCCGCTGCTGCCTGTAAAGGTCTGAGCAAAGAGGCGCAAATGCACGGAAGAGATCTGGTGGATTAGGTCGCCATCCACGATGAACACAAACATGAGCAGCGACTTGACCTTCGACTTCAGCTCCGTCGCCTCGCTCACCTGGACCTTCACCGTGCCCACATCGGTTTTGACACTCTCTACCCGCAGATCGCGCAGGGCATAGCCACTGCCCGTAAAGCAGTCGTGAGGGTCGTGGAACGTGTGCCGGCTGGCCCCTCCCGAAATGAACAGGTTGATGAGGCCACCCTTTGGAGGCGACCCAAGGTAGTTGCGGTCGAGATACGTGTCAGGTTCGAGCGTCTTCTGAACAATCTTTGTGATGGGAATATCGCTGTCGCCCAGCCTCTTCCAGGCTCCGTTTGCCAGGACGACTGGGACCTCCGTAGGCTGCATAATGAGATGCGGCTGAGACACAGGCGGAGGTGACAGAGCCTTCGCTATGGCGCCTCCGGCTAGGAGCACCACAATAGCGATAAGCCCAGGAGCCGCCATTGCCGCAGAGCCTAAGCGCTTACGCCCGTACTTCGCTGAAAGGTCGCCTTCGGTAGGCTCTGAAGCAGCTACCGGGGCCGAAGTCCCCTTCGGTGCATCTTGCAGCGGCATTCCAAAGAATGAGTCGCACTTCAGCCACTTGGCCATGCTGAACAGCACCATGAATCCCAGGATGAGCACGATGAATCCACTGTAGTCGTGAAACACCTCGGCTGCGGGCGTACTCACCAGCTCGCCCACGAGGCCGACAAGCATGATGCGAACCCCGTTAATAATAACCGCGAGAGGAGCCGAGACAAGGAACAGTATCCACCGCTTGAAGACGGCACCCTCGACGAGGTAGGCGAATGCACCGGCAAACGACATAAGCCCAAGCAGTGTCTTGAAGCCACTACAGGCTGCCTCCACATTGAACCTATAGTGCTCCATCAGGATCTGGGTACCAACTCTCACAGAATCGAAGCCCAGAACGTTCAAGCAGGTTGCCGCCAGCTTCGCGGATGCCATCTGAATCGGAAAGGCGGCTATACCTACGACCTGATTTGGAAAGATAGGGATCATCGTCAGCAGAAATGCAACCGGGAAACCAACAACCTTTGTGAATGCCTTACCGCCGACAATCATCACGGCGCCAAACAGGAACAGCATAAACGACACCGAGAGGACAGAGTCGACTTCTGCCTTGTGCGAGTAGACAACCAGCAGTATTGACAGGGCGACGGGTATGAGCCCCCACCAGCAGCGGCTGAGCGGCACGCGCAGGATGCGCTCGCGGTCTCGCCACAGCATGGCCGCCACAAAGAACGGGATAAACACGCCGTGAGCATAGTAGGTGCCGTTCTTGGTCCACTCGAACTGCCACCACTTGATGGCGTCCCAAAAGACGAATGCCGCCAGGGCGAGTATGCAAGGCGCCACAAGCAGGACGATGAGCATTGAGCCCTGCCTAGTCTGTGATCGTGCCGGCTGTATGATATCCATGTTCTCTGTGCCCGTACTTTCTCGTACTCTGCTGCGGATGTAGATGCAGCTCGTTCAATTCAGGCGGTGCAGGGCGAGCCCTGCACCCGATGCGCATGCGTGTGGACTGCGCGCAGTGCGTTCAGCGCGGCGCACGCAGCCCGCAAATGGTTCAATCTGCTAGTCGATGCCCCTACAGGTCGTTTGGATCGCGGAATACATTCCACTTGACCTGCTTCACCTGCTCGGGATCGTCCGTGGCTACCTTTGCTTCATCCCAAAGCTTGCGCAGGACCTCGCGCTCCGGCAGGGCCCGGGTTAGTTTGTAGTCGCGCTCCACCTTGGCTCGCACATCATCGAGCGTGACAACCTTGCCCTGCTCCATCCGCTCGCGCTTCACGACCAAGAAAGTGTTGCCGCTGCCGAATACCCGAACAGTTCCGTCCTTCATCGCAGCAATCTGATTGATGATGGCCTGATTTGAGGGCTTGCCAACTGGCTTGGCAAACACCATCGTTCCGTCAACTCCGGCCATCGACGCGGTCTTGCCCTTTGGGTCGAGCTGGGTCTGCACCAGCTTCATGTCGGTGACATTCGACATCAACTCTTTGGCCTTGTCCGCAGTCGCCGTGTCCTGAACCTGGAACACCTTTGTGTAGACCTTGTCCGGCTTGTTGTAGCGCCCTTGAGCGCTGCCGAAGAAGTCCTTCACCTCATCCGGTGTCGCTTGGACGTCCAGTGTGCGTAATGCAGACATGCCGAGCACGTACTCCAGCTCGTCTCGCGTATCTGTCTTGCGATACGGACGGAACTTGAACTCCTGAGCGACCGCGGGCTTCTGCTCCTGAACTTCCTTGAGCGCTTCGTCGACCTCGGTCTTGTCGAGCTTCACCTTGCTCTTCTTGATGGCATTGCGCACAAGCTCATACCGAGCTATACGAGAGAGAACTTCAATCCCGTAGCGCTCATTCAGGAAGTTCTGATACGAGCGAACATTGAGCGTGGTTCCTCCCACGGTCATCTGCACGCGCCGGCCGGCCTGCCTCATGTACAAGAAGAAGTTCATGGCCAGTGAACCCACGAGCGCTGCTACTACAAGCACTCTTACGAACCGCATAGTGTCAATCTCCTCCGTTGCGGGCAATTTCCGCATTACTACCAGGGTACCATCCGTTTGGTCCGTTCAACGGCGACATGCGTCGACGCCGCTCACGATTCTGGAAGTCCAATGGTCCAGCGTCATCTGCTCCTCAATGGTCTTGCGCGCTGCAGCCCCTAGGCGCTCGGCCTCCTGGGGACTCTCGAGAAGCGACTTTATCGCCGCCCGAAGCGCCTGCGCGTCGCTGGGCGGAACGTAGAGGCCATTCTCGCCATGGGTGATAACGTCTCCCTGGCCCGTTGTTCTGGTCGCTATAACCGCCTTGCCCATTGCCATCGCCTCTAGGATTGTGGTCACGCCCGCTTGAAAGTCGTTTTCGTAGAGCGGCACCACCACGAGCCTGCTGCCGGCGTAGAGGTCTCTAAGCTCATGATACGAACACCTGCGGGCAGAAACATTCGGAGGGAGCACGCGGTCCTCGGTCTCATTTCGGTGCTTCGACCACGGACTTGCAGCCGCCAGTCGGACCTCTATGTCCATTCCAGTTACGGCTTCGATGAGAGTCGGGTAGTCGCGCCACTCAAGGCCGGCGCTGCAGATGTAGGCAGCGCCCTCGGCGACTTCCGGACTATAGAACCGATGATCCGCATGAAATGCTATCAGCTCGATCTGCTCGGGTCGAAAGCCGAGGGTCTGGGTGGCGTAGTCCATCTGTGTCTTCGCATAGACAAACACTCGGTCCATCTTGCCGCGCAGGACCCTCAGGAGCGTCTTCTTCTTTGGCGTTGAGAGGTGGTGGCCAATGAGCGCATGGCCCGGTCGACTTCGCACGGTCGTCAACAGGGCGGCCAGCGGAATGCTTACATTCTCTCCGTTCGAGAAGATGACGTGATACTGCTTGCGATTCACGAATCCCAGAGCGGCTAGCCCTGCATCTCGCCCTGCGAGGCGCGCGCATCGAACCAGAAGAGAGCGCGACTCGTCAACTGACCTGTAGTCCGCCAAGTCGGCGTTAAGGGAGCGCTGAAGCGAGTAGTAATCCATAGTGGGGTGTAGGTTCTCCTGGACCTGCGAATCCAGCCCCTGCTTTGCATAGCTGGGGATGAGCAGAAGCACGCGAGGGTGTGCCAGCCGAGCGCTCACCGCGACTCCGGCAGCCTCCAAGCTACCCTCCATGGTCAGTCCTGCCTCCATTGAACCTTCCATCTGCCGCACGCTTCGCAAGGTCGATCAGCGAGCCGTAATTCGCGGCACCGTCGAAACACATCTCGGCCCTCTTCCGTGCCCTGCGGGACATGCAGTAGCGCGCATCGGCATCTTCCGTCAGAGCTATGATTCGGCTCACGAGCTGCTCCTCGCAGCCTCGATCAATCACGTATCCGACGGTTCCATCCTCGACAATTTCCCGGGTGCTCCCAACGTCCGTAATGATGACAGGAAGTCCGGCCGCGAGCGCCTCGATGGCTGCCACCGGATGACACTCACCGTGCGTCGGCAGAACAAAGCAGTCCGCAGCTGCGTACAGCGCCATCAGGCCATCGGAGTTCGATGTGAGCCCATGATGAACCCTTGCGCCTTCAATTCCGCTGACATCCACCTCTTCTCGGGTGACGATGTCCAGATCGCACAGCCCTGTTAGGTGCTTCCGAAATACGCTCAGGAGCATCTCTCCGCCCTTGCGGCGAAAGTCTCCCCCCACAAAGAGCAGCCTAATCCGCGAGCCCTTCGGCTTTGGATACCTCTCAAAGCTCCATCGACCCAGGTCCACACCAGGCGAAACCACGGTTACCTTCTCTGGAGCGATACCGTAGTCACGAACGAGAGACTCCTTTGCCCAGTTGTTCCACGTCGTCAGGTGCGCGGCACTACGAAAACTGCTTCGGCTCAGCGCCGCCTTTACGGCCTCCACCGCAGCCGAGCGGCTTGGGCGGTGATCGTACGCATCGCCGACGCTGTCCATGTTGACCGGCGTTGCATCCAGAGAAACTATCGTCGCCCGCCGTCGCATGAACGAGCGGGAGAAGAGTGCAGTGACCTGAGTGTGAAAGAACAGGCTGTCTGGAGGCCGAGTGCGCATCGCCGCATGCACCAGTGACCGAGCACGCATGCTGGCGCGAAGCGTCCAATTCGATCGGAATCCAGGCAGGCTCTGCCAGATGTCCGGCTGGTTGTACTCGACGAGAGCCCATTCCGGCGCCACCGAGCCATCCGCCGAAACCCAGTGCCGGAGATTCTGATAGTGAGTCACATGCCCGAGGGCCTGTTCCATCACAAATCCAAGACGATAAATAGACATGGTCCGGGGCAGCCGGCGGCATGTGGCGCTAGCCGATGGCTTGCCACATGCGGCTTGAGCCGCCAATCTCCTTTGCCATGCCCTGAAGGTATCTCAAGTTGAACGTTACGCTGCACAGCGCTAGGGCGGCGCTGCGAACTCCCATTCTGTTCGCCAACGGGATGGCAGGCTTCAGCAGGCTAAACAGCAGGGGCTCGAGAACTTTCTTGCCAATAAAGATGCGGGCGAGGATCCGAGTGGCCCGATTCCGTTCTCGATAGTGCCTCTTCGCCATGTCCATAGCGACCTGAGTCCCCTTGTCGCGCGCCATCTGGACGTCGCGTACTCCGTACGTATAGGGTGTGGTATACCAAGCCTCGAACGAACGAACAGGTCGATGCAGCCCGTTTGCAGCCGGGTCGAATCTGAACTCGAGACCTCGTGCCTCCAGCCTTAGGCCAAGCTCGACATCCTCCTGGCGCTTGAACTTCGGATCGAAACCGCCGACATCCAACAGGTGCCTGCGGCTCAGCGAGAAGTTGCCGCTGTAGAGGTTGTTGCCGCCCACGTTCCATTCGCCGCTTATGAACCGCGTGTACTGGCGCTCGAGCATGCGGTGCTCCCAGTAGATCCACACCGAGCAGGTCTCGCCCGGAGGCATCGACTGCGGGCCAATGAGCACCAGGTTGTCATGAACCGAGTGGGCTTCCGCGTGAATCTTAAGGAAGTCCGGCACGGGCTCTATGTCGTCATCTATAAACACAAGCAGGTCGCCGCACGCAGCCCTAGCGCCGTAGTTTCGCGCGACGGAAGGTCCGCAGTTTGGCTGCTCGAGCACGCGCAGCCGATATGGAAGCTCCAGCGCTCGCGCTGCCTCCACAGTAGAGTCTGGAGAGCCATCCGACACGACAACGACCTCAAACTCATTCGGCGGCAGAGTTTGGCGTGCGAGGGCAGCCAGCGTGCGAAGCAGACTCTCCTTGCGATTATAGGTGGGTATCACTGCGGTTAGCAGCACTGTTTCTTGCATGATCTGGACTGCCCTTACCCCGCTCCCGTCGGCATTTGCTTCTTGCTCTCAAGTTCCGCGGTGTAGTCGGCATCCAGCTTCGGCAGAAGGCACACGACCGCACACATCGTTCCCATGAGCCCCATTAGCCGATAGCTGGTAAGCGCGAGGTCGTACTTGCCCGCGGTGAAGATCATGAGCACGAAGACGAGCCCAAGCATGCCGGCCATCTGCAGCGCCGGGTCCTTGATGACCTTTAGGTTCATTGCCGCCTTGATGAGAATTGCACAGATCATCATCATAAAGGCAAAGAAGCCGAAGTGCCCTAGGCGCATCCAGACCCACAGCACGCTGTTGTGCGGCATGTAGTGAACGAACCCTGTGTTGGTCTCAGCAAGCGGAATTGGCTGGTAGAACGGCTTGCCGTAGCCCAGCCCGAGCCACGGGTTGCGGTCGCGTGTGTATTCCAGGTCGTAGTCCTCGATCTTTCGATACTCGTTCGAGGCGAGATCACGCTCGTTCGGGTTGTTCACAGACTTGATGGCGCGAACAGGCAGCGCCCAGGCGCCGTCCGAGTTCCAGGCGGCCGGAATATAGACGCACATCAGAAGCGTAAACCCAACGAGGAATGCGCCGAATTCGCGCCGCCTGTCCTTCACCACCGTGAAGAGCACCGGCATGAGCGGGATGAACGCTACGATGAATGCCGCGATGCCTGCGCGTCGCTTGTTTGCAAACACCGATATGAGCGCGAACGGCGCTAATGCCACCGAGGCATAGAGGAAGCGCCGATCAACCCGCAGGATGAGCGATAGCACGACCACAAAGAAGAGCAGATTGAAGAACAACGCCTCCTCGTGCGCCAGATAACCCTGATAACCGATCTCGGTTGGCGATGTGAAGTATGCGAGCGCGGAGAGAATCCCCTTGATGCCCGTGGCGATCACTGTGATCCACAGCAGCGGGATGATGTGGTCCCGCGACGTGATAGTGTGTGCCGCCAGAATGAACATCGCGAGCATGTGAAACTGCGCCCGGACCTCGTAGAGCGCCATCGTCTGGTCACCGCCGGTGGTGGTGCCGTTGACGAATCCCCAGCCGACCATAGTGCAGTACATGGCGATCCAGCCCAGGTAGCCGGCGGTCTTGAAGGTGAAATCGCGATTTAGAATGAGCCGGACGAAGCAGGCGACAATTCCCGCCACCATGATTACCTCGGCCAAGCTGAAGGCCAGGGGCGCCAGAGCTTCAGTCTTCGCAATTGCTCGGCCGGCTGTCGCGAGGTTCCAGAAGAACGGCACATACATCGTGGCGACTTTGAGGCCCGCGGGCTGTGCAATGTCCTCGAACAGCGTGGCGCCTGCAAACAGGATGTAGAGAGACATTCGAGGGTTTATCCAGATAACGAGAGGAAGGCAGGCAAGCCCAAACACGGCCAGGCCGGCGATCCACACCAGATATTGCGATGTGTCTGGAGAGACCCGGATGATTGTCGCCATGATGCCGAAGATGACCAGAACCGCGAGAACAAGCCCGCAAAGGAGAAGACCCCTGCGGGTTCGCTGGCCTTGGACCAACTGTTCAACGGAAGGATAATGGGACTCGATCATCTGCTGTGGCCCTCCTGGCCTCCGGCTAGCCAACTTCCAGCGAGCGAATGACTCTCGCCGGACAGCCCCCGACAAGCGTGTTTGCCGGTACATCTCGTGTAACCACCGCTCCCGCGCCCACAATGCTTCCGGCGCCGACCTGCACGCCGGGCAGCACTGTCGCCCGCGCGCCAATCCAGCTTCCGTCCTCGATTATGATGGGCCGGGCAAACGCATCTCCACACCGCTGATGCTCATAGGTTGAGTCATGGCTTGTGGTGATGAGCATCGCGTGGTGCCCCACGGCGACATGATTGCCAATCGTCACCAGCGCGGCAGAGTCCACATACAGCGGTCCGGTTATCTGACAATCGTCACCTATTGTAAGCCTGCTCCATGGCTTCGATTCGGCATGCAACTCAATCTTCCCATGGACCAGCGTGCGGCGTCCAATCTTGACTCCGATGAGCCGATAGAGCGATGTCCGCACTCGACCAAATGTGAACTGCGGCATGAAGAACAGCAGTACATTCAGGATGCGTATCCGCAGAAAGAACCTGCCCGCTTCCTCCCGAGCCACGCGAATCACCGCAGCTTGCTCGGCGGCACTATCGGCATCCACGCGAGACGAGTCGCCTGCACCACCTGGACGCATCTCCACGCTCTCCACTCGGCTAAAACTTCCAGTTGTAGAGCATGAACACTGCCATCGTCATCGAAACACCAAACCAGAACTTCCAAGTCGGCTTCTTAACGATCAGGCCAAGCATCACCATCACAAACAGCAGATGAAAGCCGTAATTCATAGCGCAGTCTCCAAGCGTTTGTCGGCCTGCCGCCGAGCGCAGATAGAACTCTCGACCTTAGGTAGCAACGCACGCAGGCGCATCTGCCGAGTAAGCGACGGATCGCCGTAGTGCATCCTCAAGACCTTCTCTTCGGACGGCCGAGGATACGATAGATCCCAGCCTATAGTGAACCGACTGTGATTGGGCGGCAGCGTTTCGCATCTCGGCCAGCAGAACGGCTAGAAAGCTGCAATCCACGTAGGTAGTGTCTGACAGATCGAAGGTCACCGACTGCTTACCGAAGTCCGTCAGCCGGAGGGTGGCTGTGAGATCGGACGCGGTGGCGTGGTCCGCCACTCCAATCACCTGAACGGTCGTGCAGAGCGCCTCCGCCTGAATCTCAACACGCCCAGACCGGGCCTCTGTGCCGCCTAGTGCAGCCGCCACCGTCGTGTTGGGTTGGTCCAATCCTGGACAGCCGGCGGCACGCAGGGCGCGCGCGACTCGGCTATTGGCTCCCACAATCACCAAGTCCGCTCCAACGTGCTTCGCCCGCTTATCGAGGTTGATAAGAGTTCCCATCACCGCGCTGTCAACCCTTGTTGCGCCATTTAGGTCTATGACGAGCCGTTTACCGGCAGTCAGCACGGCGTCCGCGGCGAGCTGAAACTGAATGAGCACCCGTGCATCCAGACTGCCGTCTATCGACAGCACTCCGCCGGCCTCGGTGTCTGCCCGCGTGATAATGGCGGCCGCTCCAGTGCCGGACCGTCCCATGCAGGCAATCTGGATGCCGATGAGCCTCGAGAACTCCACGATGTCGATGGCATACCGCTTGAAGAGCCTCTTGGGCTCCTGCGCCAGCCGGAACACCCACTCCAGGCCGGAGCGCTGCATCCAATTCGGAGCCCGCCGAACTTCACCAGCGATAAAGTCAAAGGTCGCGCCAATGCCAATACAGACCGGTACATCCAGCCGATCCCGATGCATGTGAACCCACTTCTCCTGCTTCGGGTTGCCAAAGGCTACCAGGAGTATGTCCGGCGCGGCAGCACGGATCTGCTCGAGCAGCGCTTCGTTCGGCATCTCGACGATATGCCCGACCGGCGGCGAGACGCACCCGACTATCTGCAGGTCTGGATGGTCGTCCAGCATGCGCTTGCGCGCGGCTTGAGCTACCTCTGGCCGGCCGCCGAGCATGAATATCCTATAGCCCTTCTCGGCTGCCAAAGCTGCGATGCTAGGAACCATGTCCGCGCCGGTCACCCTCTCGCGCAGCGGGGCGCCCAGCCACCTCGACGCAGTGACGAGCGGCATTCCGTCCGGCACCACCAAGTCGCACATGCGTAGGATGGACATCAGTTCAGGGTCTTTGGTTGCCTTAATGAGAAAGTCCACGTTTGCCGTGGCAACCTGGTGGAATCTCCGCTGACGCACGAACTCGTCGAGGCGCACGAGCGCCTCCTGCGAGTTCAGATCGTCGATGGGCACACCCAAGATTGCGACGGTCTTTCTCATCGACCCGTTTCCAGGCTGGACAGCGTACACCTAGCGAGGCTTCGCGTTTGGCCGGCGAGTTGTAGGTCTTCCTGGGACCTGATACTCGCCGCAGCGCTTTGTACTTGAACGATCTTGTCATGCTGAGCGGAGCTTCCGCCGTTTGGAAGCGCGTCATTCCCGCATGGTGTTAGCGGGAACGAAGCATCCGGCTGTATCATTGTGTATCCTGCCGCACCCTTCGACTGCGCGGCGATACAGCTGCCGCTTCGCTCAGGGTGACAATGAAAGGCAGATGCGATGGACAGAGCATTTGGACCTGTTCTCGAAACTTGACACAACAAGAACATCGCTTTGGACTCAAGTGATCTAGCAGCAATCATAGCGTTCTGCGCTCCGTACGGCGCCAGCCGCCGGTTCCTCGCCGCAAGATGAGCCCCGCATACACGCCGAACTTCCATAGGGCATAGAAGGGTGCGAAGAGCAGTGCGGACGCTGTGGAGAGAGGCACTCGACCAACAATCAACCCTGCCGCGAGATAGACTACGGCGCTCACCAGAACAGACAGCCAGGCCCAAAGGGCGACAAGCGCACCGCCCGATTGCGGAGCGGCGGCAAGCCACATCGCACATCCGGCAGACATGACGATCGGCAGGGCCATCAGCTCGACAAATGGTGGCATGATTAGCTCCACAGCCCGATCCACAACCACAAGGCTGCGACTTCGTACTCCCTGCAGCAGGAGCACGCGGGCCTTTTTCAACAAGGCATACCTGCCGCCCTCCCACCTAGCCCGCTGGCTCGCTGCCTGCCCCGATGTGGTGGGCATTTGAGCACGCACAACGGCATTCGGCAGGTAGCGAATCCGAACTCCCGCGGACACAAGCCGAAGCGTGTACTCTATGTCCTCGGTAATGCTCTCGCCAGACCACGGGATACGCTCCATTACCGAGCGTGAGAAACACATCCCGTTTCCCTTGAGCCCATCGCTGAGGCCAAGCGTCATGCGGCCCAACGGCCTCACATGGTGTGCAAGCGCAAGTGCGCAGGCCATGAGCTTGGTGCGCCAGCCATCGCCGACATTTAGCACCTCATAGAGTCCCTGAACCGCCTCGTCGCCTGATGTCAGCGCCGCGGATGCTTCCCGAAGGAAGTTGTCGGAGAGGACCGAGTCTGCATCCATAATGAGGAAAGCATCAAACCGGCGCGGGTCGCCAAGAAGTGTCGAGAGCGCCCATTCAAGCGCGAAACCTTTGCCGCGCTGCTCCGGATTGGTCCGCTCCATCACCTCCGCGCCGGCTTCTCGTGCCACAATCGCGGTTTCGTCAGAGCAGTTGTCTGCGATGACCACCACGGAATACTGGCTGGGAGGATAGCTCTGCGTTCGGAGCGCACGGACAACGTGTCCGAGATTGAGATCCTCGTTGTGCGCTGGAATGAGGACACAGAATCGAAGAGACTCGTCGCCTCGGCTTTCGGGCGGACGACGAGAAAAACCGGCCACGGCGGTTAGGCCCACGAGATAGAGTGCGCTAAGCATCCAGACCGCCCACAGTGGAGCGAGGGCGAAGAGCACTAGAGCTTCGGCGGGCGATATTACGAGAAGTAGCGCTGAAGCCATTTTGGCATCGCTGTCTCGACGCCATTGAGCACAATCCCCAGCACTTTGTCTGCGCCGACCGCGTCGATTGCGCGTCCCACGATCTCGCGCGGGGTTACTCCGGCACGGACCACCATTACCACGCCATCGAGGTGCCTCGACATCGTTTTGGTGTCTGCCACCGGCAGCACCGGCGCCATGTCCAGCACAATGAAGTCGTTGGACATCCTGAGCGTGCTGATTACTTCGCCTAGGCGCGGAGATCGAACGAGCCTCGATGGATTCGCGGCGGCCCGTCCGGCGGGCACAATGGTGAGGTTGTCCAACTCAGTCCGTTGGATAATGTTGGTCAGGTCGTCCTCGCTGCCCTCAAGCACATCCACAAGTCCGGGTGCGGGCGGCAGATTCAGGCGGCTCTGCATGTCCCAATTGCGCAGGTTGAAGTCGACGAGCGAGACTCGCTGCTCCGAGTTCTGAGCAATCGTTCCCGCGAGGTTCAGCGCGACCGTGGTCTTGCCCTCGCCGTAGACGGCGGAGGTGATGCCGACCACGAAACACCGCGACGGGCTGGATGCCCGCTCAATGTCGGCGTGCAGCCGCGCATACTCTTCGGGAATGAGCGCCTTACCGTTCTTCTTGGCGCCGTTCCCATTCTGGTCGAATCGAAAGTCGAACGAGGAGAGCGGAACGAGCTTTCCAACCTCGACTTCATCGTATTGCTTGCTGTCTGGCATGATATCCCTTTATGCGGCGCTTCCACAGAGCATAGAGCGCCTGAACCGAACCGTTACGACGATATGCTTGGCTTGTTTGCGCCGGGAAGGGCCTTCTTGCCGCCCTTGGCTGGTTGCATTTTCGGCAGAACCGCCAGCACCGGCTTACCCAGAAACTTCTCTACTTCAACCGGAGTGCGCAGAGTGTGGTCGAGAGCCTCGGCGAGCAGCGAGAAGCAGAATGCCACCACGAGGCCAAGGATGGGACCAAGCGCGTAGAGCAGCATCAGCTTTGCGCTGGTGTCCTGCCTCTCTGCCTTTGGTGCAATCGCCTGTTTAACCTCTCCCTTTACGATTAGCTTGTTGCGCTCCTCGGCAATCCTTGCGTCGGCAAGGCGAGCGCGAAGCTGCTGACGAATGTTGTTGGTGAATGCCACATCCGCGTTGATCCGCACCCACTGGCTCTGCAGCTCTGGAATCTTGGAGACCCGCTCCTCGTACTTGTCGAGGGTGGCCCTCACATTCTTGAGTCGGTCTTCCTGCGCGTTCAACTGAATCTCGTACTGCACCCTGTTCTTGTCCAGCTCGTACCACTGGTCGTTGATAACCGTTCGGGTCCTCTCGATCTTCGTGACCGGCTCAGCCTTCTGCGTCTTCGCTAGGTCGAAGGCCGCCTGCGCCGCCTCGGTTTTCTTGAGCTGCTCAATCACAGCCGGGTGTGACGGCTGGTAGCGTGCCTGGAGCGCTTCAAGCTGCTTCTTCTCGCGGTCAAGGTCCTGGGCTGCCTTGATCTTTGGGTCGTCAATCGTGCTCTCGGTATCCTGTCCGCCTGGGATCGTCTTCGGCGTCTCAAGCAGCAGCTTCTTGGTTCTCGCCAGCCGAACGCCCACCTCGCTGAGGTCGGTCTGCTGACGGATGATCTCTTCCTTCGCAGCCTCTAATTGGCCGAGGAGCGCCGTGTAGGTCGTCGGGTTGTAGTTATAGTTCTCCCGCGTGAAGCGCATCTTCTTCGCGGCCAAGTCGTTTGCTTCTCTATCGTACTTCGTGAAATCCGACTCGAGCTGGGTTCTCTTGGTGGTATCGAGAAACGTCTCATCGTTTACAGTCTTCTCGGCGAATCTTGCGTAAAGCTGGTTGAGGAGGTTCTCAGCCTGAACAGGATCCGCCCAGGTGATGGAGACCGTCATGTACTGGCCGTTCAGAAGCTGCTTGTCGACCTTGAATGCCTTGCGAACCTTGGCCTCCAGCGCCGGCATGTCCTCTTCCTTGACGCCCTTGTTCACCTCGGCGAGGGTGATGACTTCCTTCAGAAACTCGGGGTGACGCGGCAGCCAGATGTTGGTGAGGCGCGAGGCCTTTCGAATGGAGTCCGCCGCAGCCACCATCTTGCCGCCCTTGGTGGCCTTGCCTGCCTTGCCGATGGCCTGGTCCACTTCGGGATTGCCCACCAGGGCAACCATCATCTGCGCCTTGTAGAGGCTTGGGCGCGTGAAGACGACCGCGCTCGTGATGACCGTGCCGAGGAGGATAGCGACGATGAAGAGCCGCTTGCACCGAAACACAAGCTCGACATAGTTGAAGAGTGGAGACGCGCCGTAGATTCGCATAAGTTGAGTTTCCTTCTGCCCTGCACGGAGCGGACTTCGCAGCTATGCAGAGTGGTTAACGAGGGGACCCGCAGGCGCCCTTCCATGGACGGTTCTCCGCTGTCGGCATCCATTCCGCGCGGCATTGCTGGACTACGTCGGAGAACTTCCGAGGAAAGCCGCCAGATGGCGCGACACCCTCACTAATTTAGTATTGCATAAAGTGTGCCAACCGCTCCAGAAACTTCTACAGTCGCTTTGCAACGCTGTAGTTCGTCCCTGTCTGCCAAGGTGACGTACCGTTTGGGACCAGCGTGCAGTCACATTGTCGGACAAGATCAGTATTTCCTAAAGGGAGACACTGATCGCGAAGCACCCAACGGTGTGCCATGTGCGACGCGACGCCGTTGGTATGCACCTATGAAAACGTCTGGCCTTCAAGCCCCTGCGGTTGAAACCGCGGCTGTAGACGGCGCCAAGTCCGCCTTCGCGGACTGATCCTCGATCCACGACGGTGGATTTTGTGGTGCTTGCAGCCGCGACTTAAGTCGCAGCTTCAGAAGCGCTAGCTTCTCATGACGCTTTTTGTGTGTACAGATGTCGGACGCGCAGTTCACTATCCTGCGGCACGCGCAGGACCTCTCGGCCTCGGCGCACAATAGATATTGATATGCTGCCAACTTCTCGAGGTTACAATCCGCGTATCCGCACCCTTGCGGTCATGGGCGCCATCGCAGGGTGGATGGTCACTGCCCCGTCCGTACGGGCGCAGATCGAGATCGATGCCGACCGAATGACGATTACCACCAAGAACCTCATTGTGGGATTCTCGGGCGGCGACATCGTGCGCATCATCAACCGCCTCACGGGCGAGACCTACTGCCGCCCCTCGCCGATACGTACCTCACTCACGACACTTGGCTCACTCACGCCCGTACGAGGCGTCTTCCGCTGTACGGGCTGGAGGGCGGGTGGATCTATCAACGGCGTCTACCCAACCGCGGCGATGACCACGCTGCAGGACCTAGAGCGAACTCTCACGCTCGTCGTGTCCATAGATGAACCCACTCAAGACATCAGCCTCGCGGTTCGAGGGATTTCCAACGTACCCGGTCTGAAGGAGCTCAGCTTCGGCATTCGCGGCATCGACATGGGGACAGGCAGGTTCGTCCTGCCCGTCTCTGGAGGCGCAATCCTAGACAAAGAGACGCTTCCGGAGAGCATTGGGTTCGAGTACCCTGCGGCGTGGCAGTGCCAGCAGGCGCTATGGCAGACCTCGCGCGGGGGACTGGTGCTCTACTCACGAGACGACAAGATGCGGCCCCAGCGCATCACCTTGGCGAATCGCGCGGGCTATGCGGACCTAAGTATCTCCCACCTCGCCCCAGGACCATGGCCAAAGGCAGATAAGATCGAGGAGATAGAGTGGCGTCTGAATGCCTACAGTGGGGACTGGCGTGTGCCCGCGCTTGGCTACCGCGGCCTTCAGCGCTTCCTACGGCCCGCTCCGCCTCCAGGAGGCGCTCTTCGCTGGGCCGCCGGCACGCGCGCCATGCTTCGGGTCTCGAGTTCAACCCCGGAAATTGGCCTGCTGGATGCCGCCTCAAAGAGAATTGTCGCCGACCGCACCCTCATCTGCCTTACAAACTGGCGGGAGAAGTCCGCTCGCGATGCCCTCGACTTCACACCTGCAAGCTGGGTGCGGCCCTTCATTGAGCGTGCAAGCGCCCTTGGGTTCCGAACGATGCTTCAAGTTGAAGTCGGAGGAATCGAACCCACAGCCAAGGACTTTCCACGGCTCAAACGTTTCGTTGTTCGGGATGCAATGACGGGCGAACAGGCACTTGCCGCGAACGACAGGCTCCCTATCCACCCGGCGTCGCGCATGTACCGGTCGCTCGTTGTTGAGCGCCTTCGCGACAACCTTACAGCGCTGCTGCCCGATGCGCTGCTGCTTGTTGGTCAGGGGACTATGACCACCGTGGATGGCAACGGCGAAGTGGAAGACAAAAGCTACCAGGCCGGACTTGTGGCGCTGTTTCGCGCGCTTAGAACCGAATACCCAGGAATCGCCTTGGGCTCTGATTCCTGTCCAGAGACGCTCGCTCCCTACCAAGCGTTCGCATTAGCTCGGGCCACAACATCAAGCCCGGTACCTTATGTGCCGATCGTTGTGGAAGGATCCACGCTTTGGTTCGGATCGCCGTCTGGCGGCGGCGCGGCGGATCTGTGGTACCATCCGGTCCTAACTGCCTCCACCGTAGGTGAATTGGAATCCGGAAGCCAGGGTGGAGCATTAGCTCGCGCTGAGGCGTTCACCCACCAAGACTTGCGCCCCGACTGGGC
>VFKD01000617.1 GCA_009885735.1 bacterium | reverse complement strand
ATGACGCGGCTCGATACGGTCCTTCGACTCTGCCACGGAACGGTCCTTCGGCTGCTCGACGGAGAGGCTGTCGAGCGCTCAGGATGAGCGGATTGGCAGGCTCAGGATGAGCGGATATGCCGGACACAGGATGTGCGGGTGACTGGCGGCTGGCACCCAATGGGATATCGGCGCTCGTAGCCTTCGGAGTACGTGCGTGTCGGATGTTTAAGGGTTAAAGCGTCACGAAACGAAACCGGTTTCGCTCCATCGCAGCCGTGGCGGGCGAGACGCCCGCGCTCCGTATCATGGCTTCTCGGCGAGGAGCTTCCGAATTAGGCCGCGCATCTGCGCCTCGCCCTTTGTCTCCTCCCAGTTCAGTTCGCCGTCCCAGCGATATCGAACCTTACCTTTGCGGTCCAGCAGATATGTGCTTGGCCAATACTGGTTTGCCCAAACTCTCCAGGTCGCTCCGAGGGTGTCGGCTGCGATGGGGTAGAGTAGGCCCAGCTCCTTCACCTTCTGCCGCACGGCTTCAAGCACGCCCTCGTCCTTTGTCTCCGGCGTATGCACCCCAAGCACCACGAGCCCCTTCTTCTCGAAATCCTTGTGCCATGCCCTGTACCAGGGCAGGTTGCGGATGCAGTTGATTCACCCAAAGGTCCAGAAGTTGAGCGCAACCACCTTTCCCTTGAGGCTCTTGAGAGTCAAGGGTTTCGAGTTGATCCACGCATCGATCTCTCGCAGCTCTGGCGCGGGAACCCGCATCTGGATGGGCTGCTGGGCGAATACGATTGAGGTTGCGAGCACGCCGAGTACAGGAAAGAGCTGTCGAAGCATCCATATCTCCAATTCGTAGAGCTTGTAATTCGACGGGTCGTACCTGGATTCCGTTACTACTCCGTCCAGATTAGCCTGCTCGCGAGTAGAATAGCTTGCAGATTGTGCGAATATCTTGGAGATTAGCCTTGGCACAGGGATTGGTAGGCAAGACCGCCGTAATCACCGGCGCAGGACGCGGCATCGGCCGTGCCACTGCGCTCCTGCTGGTCGAGCATGGCATGAAGATAGTGGCCGCTGCGCGGAGCGAGGATGAGCTGGCCGAGACTCGGGTATTGGTCGTGGCGCTGGGTGCGGATTGTCTGACTGTTCGGACGGATGTGACCGT
>VFKD01000658.1 GCA_009885735.1 bacterium | reverse complement strand
GGACACCACATGCCGTTCCGAGGCGCCTGAAGCATCGTCGCACGCCAGGAACAGGTAACTCAATAAAAGGAGAAGCACATAAGATGAGATACTCAATACCATTGCTTTCCGCGCTGCTGGTTGGAACTGTCGCAGCCGCGCACGCGGTGGACCAGCAGGACATCAGGGGCCGTACCGGCCTTGTAAGCGTTCGATCCGGCGAGCGCAAGGTATCCGCTACAAAGGCCACTGTTGTGATGAAGGCCGGCCGCTCTTCAGTGAATACCGTCCAAACGCTGCGACTGGAAATGCCCAAGAGCGAACAGACTAGCGCCACGATTGAACTCGCAGTGCGGGAAGACTACTACCGAGCACGGGTGTCTGGCGACAAGCCTGTGTCTACTAGGGAAGCCAGAGGCTTCACGTCTTTTTCTGCCTCGGTTGACGGCCGGTCCGCCAGCACACAACGCGAAGGCTGGAGGATGAACAAGAAGAACGATACGGCAACCAGGTGGCGGGTGTTGAAGATATCCTTCCGCCCGGGCCAATCCCACACGGTGAGAATCGAGACGGCGGCACCGCTAGGCCACCAAGGCAGCCGACGCTATATCCAGTTCGTGACTAAGGATATGAGCGGATTCAAGGACGTGCCGGGAGTGCTGGAGATTAAACTGGCCGCGCCCGGTACGCTGGAAGGAAAAGTAGACGGAGTGGAGCCGGAGACGACGGACATCAGCAAGAACGCCATTCGGTGGGTCTACCGCAAGGCCATGCCGGACCGCGATGTATACGTGCTCTTCCCGCCGTCCTAGCGACGTGACTGCCTCATAGCCTCGCCGCACTCCCGCGCCGCCCAGCACTTTGGGCGGCGCAGACCACCCCACTACCTGTTCGCCGTGTAAACTGCCGGCAGTCCCTCGCCTTCCAACACATACGAATCTGCGAGAACTGATATCTTCGGGTTGCCGTTGCTCGCCCTCTTAAGCTCCACCGCCACCCACGCACGGTTGTTGCCTGTGCTCATCTCCATGAAGTTGCCGTCTGAGTTGCAGGTGCTTGCGACATAGTATCGCCCGGCCGCAAGCCCAGTCACATCCAGGAACTGCCCAGGCGTTGCATGGTGATACTGGTCGACCCAGCCCACGCTGATGCCCTGGAATTCTCCTGCGCAATCCCAGTAGAACCGCGTCGTCTTCGACCCGTTGTTCGAGTTGCCGCCGTACTGAATCCAGTCGATGAGGCAGAAGGTCGTCTTGACCGACTGAGCGTTTCCCCGGTCGTTTACCGCAACGGGTCCGATGTCGCCTGAACCGATGGGAGCAAGTCCAGCGCTGGAGGACCGTCGAAACTCGTAGAGCGCGACATCGTTGATGTGAAAGTGGTTGTGGTCGGGATGGTACTCAAACTGGCTCACCACGGACGAGACCACCACTCCGCCGCTGCTGTCGCGGCTGTTCAATACCTCTTGAATTGCCAGTTGCGGCTCCAGAGGCGAGAGCGGAAACTCGGGCTTCAATCGCATCGGTCCATCGCCAAGGTTCGCGATGCCGTTGGAGAACCGCAGAATCTCCCGTCCGTGCTCGTTAACGAGGTTGAGCTGAGTGGGGACGACCGTCCGCAGATCTGGGTACTTCGCTTGCGTGAGGCCGGTACGACAAACTGCCGAGACGGTTAATAATACTGCGATAGTCGTTATACTAGCTTTCATTGTTAAGATCCTTGAACCGGGATTGATGAGGCGGAGGTGGCTCTCAGCTTCGCGGAGGCCACCTTGAATATACACGAGGTCGGCAGAATGCGCAAGGCGGAATGCACAAGGCACACGTTCTATCCAAGAACGAGCGCGTTAGCTGTGCAGACAATGATAGGCACATTGCTCAGATCTCGGTGGGTCAACCTGTGGGCTCAAGAACCTCGGTCTAATGCGTCTCCTGTGCAATCTCGGCAGGCGCACTGCGCAGCAGTTGCTCAGGCGGCACGGTGGATGCCCCAGAGACCGGTCTCAGGAGCGTCTCTGCGCCCCATGGAGCCACCGCCGGACGCAGGAGCGACTCGTTCTCGCGCTCACCGATGCGCCGGTCAACGAGCCCCGGAACGCACTCCTGTGCTGCAGCGCGCACATGGTCATACCGCGCAGCAATGCCCTTGCCGTCTGCCAGACGGGCCACGTAGTCGAGAGCCCGCTCATCACCAATTTGCTCGACGGCGCGCAGAATGGCAATCGAAAGAGCCGGATCGTGCCTGTCCATCGCCCGATAGAGAGAGTCTAGCTGCACGGTGGATAGCAAGTGCCGGTCCGAGGTCTTCAGGCGCGGCAGAAGCTCCTTGAGGGCATCGCGTATCTCCCTTCCAGCCATCGAGCCGGAAACCTCAAGCGACTCCGCAAGTAGACCAACGAGCCGAACATCCGACACCTTTGCGAGAAGCTCCAGCGCAGAGCGGTGGCGGCGCGTCGGCTTGAGGATCCACCGTAATCCACCAATGCAACCGAGCAGCAGCCAGCTCGTAACACCAAACGTCCAATCTCCAAGCAATACCTGGAGCATCACCACTGTGACACAGGCTGCTCCGAGCGATGCGACAGCTCTAATTCGGAGGCGGCGATCCCGACGCTCCAGGGCGAGGAGCCGGAGCAGGGGCGGAACGATGTTCGGACCCATCCGGTCCAGCCTGCGTCGTGCCTCCATGCGCCGTGCTCCACCAGAGAGACCCGCATCCATCACCAACTGGTCAAAGTCATCACCGGCCGCGTCAAAGTTGGCAGGTTCCGAAGCCGGCTTAGCAATTGACGCTACGGAGCGCTCCACCGCCGCGGTGTACCGGGAATTCGCCACAACGAAGTCAACCAAGGCGGTGTCCAACGCGGTCTGAGCCGATGCCAGGTCGGACCGAGCACGCTGAAGCGCCTTGTGCGCTTCCTCCGAGACGCGACGAACATTGTCCAGATGGTCCACAGGTCTACCTCACCAGCCTCAGTCCTATCCCAACCATTCCCTGTCCCATCTGCACCGTTGGATCCGGATAGGTGACCGACTGAAACCTTTCACCATCTTTGTCGTTCAGCCTCCACGAGAATCCGATTAGGAGCCCCGGCTTTGGTCGAGTACCCGCGATGCAGTCCCACGGAATGGCCGCCTCATAAATGGCCCGCGCACCAACGCGACGCACCGCCACGCGGATGCGGGCATCTGCCGACGGGCGCGACGCACCCTTCGATCGTACTGCCGAAGGACCGGCACGCAGCGGGCAGAGCAGCAGCTCCTCGTAGTCCAGCACCGGCGAGTCCACCTTTCGAGCCGAGCGCTGAGTGTCGAACAGGACAGCCAGAGAATCGCCCTTCTCTGCTTCCCACGCTGTAAATGGCTGATCCGCAACGTCATCCAGAACATGCGCGGCGAGGTAGAGGAACTCTTCATCCCATAGGGCAATCATGTGGCCCGACGAGCCGCGTCCACCACCCGTGGATTGATCCTGGACCTCCGAGGCCATCGCCGTCACGCCTGTCCATTCGCTCAGTTCTCCGTCTAGCTTCGGTGGCCTCGGCGTGAATCGAGCAACCGCAGGCACCCCAATTCCAACGTTCACAACCCCCACTACCTCGCTGCCGACGGAGACCTTGACGGGTACACGGTAGTTCCCAGGCACATTCGCGGGCGCGGAAACGCGAACCGGAAGAACGATCTTCGACCGTCGAGGAACGTCGGTTTGCGGGCCTGCGTTGTCGCCGAGCTTTACGTTAACGGTAGCATTGCTCTTGTTCTCTAGCTCTGCTGCAAATTGTGCCACGCCATCCGGTCCGCCCTCGGTGAAGAAGGGCAGGAGAAGGTCCACTTGATGCGGACTTAACGTCACCGCAACCGGAGGAGCAAAGCGCACGGAGACGGACGTCATCGAACCTCCAGCGAATACTCGATAGCGCTGGGGTTCGTCGGACATCTCCGACGGGCCACGCAGCGCAAACGCGATGCTGCGCGTCTCGTTCGCCGCAAGGACATGATCCTGCCCCGCAGGGAGCTTTGGGTCTGGTCCATACACCTGAATCCGCATCTTCTGGGGTCTGCTCAGCAGGTTCTTAGCCGTCACAGCAAGGGCAAATGGCGCACCGGAGTAGTTGACATAGTTCGCGGTTCCTGCCTGCACGTGAACCGTGGGAACGGTCACCGTATTTCCTGTCAGCAATGCGAAGCCGTTCGGAGCAAGCACGGCGGGCACCTCGACGTCGCCACCTGGCAGGAAGAGCCAATACTCTTGGTCGCCTGGGTATATCCGAAGCTTGGCCTGCACAGGCGTGGCGGGCAGGCCCGTGAGCTTGAGGAGCACAGGTCGGTCCAGGGATTCCTCTGACGCCTCCTCCGGCGCTCTCCACACAAGGCACGACAACTCCTCGCGTGACTTGGACGCAAGCACTCGAACCGCCTGATCGGCCGAGCCGGCAAGACGCATGGAGCCCTTCAACTGCGCAAACGCACGCAGCGCATGGTACGAAGGCTTTGGCGTGGTGTCGTGCGCCAGAACTCCCCAGCCGCCCCACAATGGCGTGCCTTGGGCCGACGGACGGCGCATGTCCCTGAAGTCGTACACCAGTGCTTGCAGCCCAGGAATGTCCGCCATCTCCTCGAGGCGACTTAAGAGGTACACAGCGCCGTACTGCCCGTCATGCACTGGGCTTGGCGCCGCGCTGTAGTTCCATTCCGATAGAATGAGCGATAGGTTCGCGAGCTTTGCGTACTTGGCAAGCAGCTTGCGCACCGCCGACGCCGTCTCCCGCACTTCTCCGGCGCCGATACTGTACGCATGCCAAGAGATGAAGTGCAAGGGCGTACCAAGCTCGCCGCAGTGGTCCACAAGCGCGGCTATCCAGTTCATGCCAACCTGTGCAGTGGCGGGACCGCCCACATGAACCGTGGGGTCAACCGCAAGAACCGCCTTCGCAAAGGCATCGTATAGCTTCAGCCAATCCGCCAGAGCGATGGAGCCGTCGTTCGGCTCGTTCGAGAGTTCCCAGAGCTTGATGCCGCGGCCCTGGTCTACGTTGTAGCGCCGCACGATAGCGGCCACGAATCGAGACCACTGCTCGATATCCCGAGGCATTCGACTGCGTCCTGGTCCTGCGGCGAGGGCGAGAGGCATGGTTGCTATATTGAAGATTGGCGGGCGCCCAGCTATCAAGCAATTCTCAACCATCGAGTCCGCATATGACCAATCGATCACGAACTCCGACGCCTCCTGGCCACCAACTCCAGGCCGAAGCTTCACCATCTCCGGATCCGGCAGCGGGTCGAAACGTACAGTTGACGCTCCAGATGCTCCCAGTAAGTCCCGAGCCTCCTTGAACCGAGCAGCCGTACCTGGCTGTACGCTGAAGCCTAGCCATGGATTGGATGCACCCGGCGCCGGCTTGTCGAAGGAGACCTGTACTTCCGCTGTCGCAACCGACAGTCCATCCTGGTCCTGATCTGGCAGCGCGCCGATGAGACTGATGCGAGTCAGCCTGGTGCCGCCGGCCTGTGTGGCCCCCTGAACCTGTGCTCTAAAGGCAGCATAGGCGGGCTTAGAGGTCAAGTCTCGTTGAACCAGGCCCGTCGCAATCAGGTTCTCACCGTCATTTGCTCCCGTTCGCCAGTCATTAAGAGAGCCGTAGGCACTTACTGCCACGTAGGGCCGAGCCCGCAACGCCGCGAACCCCTCCCGAATCAGTCTTGCCTGCTCGAGCGGCGGGACAGAATTCTGGCGAGCAGGGTCGGTCGACCAGCCCCACTCCGTAACCCACACCGGCTTGTCGCGGTCGCCCATGCGGTCCATGAGCGCATCGATCTGATCGAGCCAGGCCACGTTCACACCCTTGCGGTCGCAGGTAGGGTGGAGCGCCACCGCATCGAACGCCTTGCGTCCAGCATTGCGGTAGACCCAGGACAGGAACTCCAGGTTCTGCACCTGCAGACCGCCAATGGCAACCTTCGCATCTGAGTCGGATTGGCGAATTCCACTCGTGAAGGCCACGAGAAGCTCCGCGTAGGCCTTCGGATCGGCTCCAAACCGCACATCGGTTGCTTTACCGGTGGCGTCCCGCACGATAACCGGCATGCCTATCCCGTCCGGGTCGCTCCAGCACTCCCATTGCCGAATCTGCCGAGTGTATCGCCCAGAAACCGCCTTGGCGAACCTCGAAAAGTCTCGAACAAAAGGCTTCTCTGGGGCACGCAGGTTCGACATCGACTCCAACTGCCGGTCTCGCAAGAGCTTGGTAACAGCTTGGGACCGGTCAAGCGCCCAGTCTGGAGCGCCCTCAACGACGCAGATGAGAGTTGGCCCAAGCCCTGAGACGAACTTCACGAAGCGGTCTGCCTCGGTCCAGTCGTAGGCGCCGCGTTTCTTCTCTATCTCTGCCCAGTTCAAACGGATCCTCAGCGAGGTCACCCGGAGGTCCTTCACTAGGGCAGCGAGTCGAGATGCACGCAATTGAACATCAGCGTCCCAGCCCTTCAAGCTCCCGGTCTCTGACCAGACAACGTTGAGGCCGTAAAACATCGGTGTGACGGGCCTAGCCTCCAGCAAGCCGCCGGGAAGCGCTCGCCCCATGCCGAGCCCCGGAAGAGCGCCGGAACCGGGGCCAACTTGCGCCGGAAGCCGAATGGGTGCAGTGGGGTTCGGCGGGCCAAACAACGAGAGCGGATTCGCAGTTCGCGGCGCACCCTTTCCCACAGCCCCCGCGCCGGGAATGAGAAATCTGGCGGCGCCTTGAACCGGCGCAGCCTTGGGCTTGGCCGCAGGCTTTTGGGGAGCAGGTGATTGAGCCAAGGCCAAGCACCCTAGCGAAAGGAAGACTGCGACCCCAATGTGAAGGACTAATCGTTTCATGGTGGAAGATTACCAGCACTTTCGACTCGAAATTCGGCTGACGCGGCAGCATGTCCTGCCATCGACAAGGACGGTACACATACTCTGAACAGTGTGATTCTAGACGCAAACCGCCTGGATGCGCTCCTGGAGCGTATTCCCACTCTCCGAATCGTTGTTCTCGGCGACTTTTTCCTGGATAAATACTTGGTCACCAATCCGCAGTTCTCGGAGACATCGGTCGAGACCGGGCTGGAAGCACGCCAGGTTGTTCAGATCCGCACGAGCCCTGGAGCTGCCGGGACCGTCACCAACAATCTCGCCGCACTTGGAGTGGGCAGCATTGAGGCAGTCGGCGCTATCGGCCACGATGGCGAGGGCTGGGACCTCCTGCAGCAGTTGGCTGAAACCCGAGTCGACACCTCCGGCCTAATCGTTTCCAAAGACATCATGACTCCGACCTACTGCAAGCCCATGGTCCAAGGAGACAGCCAGGAGATCGAACTGGAGCGCCTCGATACGAAGAATCGAGAGACACTGCCGCGCGATATTGAGGAGGCTGTCATCGGTAGGTTAGACGTTCTCGTGCGGTCCTCACCAAAGGTTGATGCGATTATTGTGGCGGATCAGGTCGATCCTCGCAACTGTGGCGTGATAATGGACACGGTGCGAGCGCACTTAACTGCGATTGCGAAGGCACACCCGCACCTTCTCATCTTCGCGGACAGCAGGTCGAGAATAGGCGAGTTCCAAGGCATCACTCTCAAGCCGAACCACCTGGAGGCAGCTCGTGCGACAGGTGGTTCCGCAAATCACGAGCGATCAGCCGTCGAGGAGAATGGCCGGAAACTGGCGTCCGTGGCGGGCCGTCCGGCGTTCGTAACGGCCGGACCGATGGGAATCTGCGTCTGCACGCCGGACGCGGCTGAGTGGGCGCCTGCCGTACGGGTCTCAGGGCCAACCGACATCGTGGGCGCGGGAGACAGCGCCACGGCGGGGATTGTGTGCGCTTTGGCAGCGGGCGCCACCAACGTCGAGGCCGCAGCACTGGGAAACATGTGCGCTTGGGTAACCATCAGGAAGCTCGGAACCACCGGCACAGCGTCACCGGTCGAGGTGCGCAGGGCCTTTGACGAGTGGAGCCGGCAATTGACTAGCGAGGCGTAAACGAGGTGCCGCAGCCGCAGCT
>VFKD01000551.1 GCA_009885735.1 bacterium | reverse complement strand
CGGCGGAACGCCTCGCAGCGGGGCCGTTCACGGCTCCGTGCATTACGGTAGGCGTGCATTGACTCGTGCCCTGAAGGACCGGCTATGAAGCCTGCGGCTGAGCGTCCTGCGGACTTAACGTCAACGGCGGGCGGGGCAAGCCCCGCAGCCCAACGCATGTGCCGCGGGGGTTCGCCCGATTGCAGGACGGTCGGCGGAACGCCTCGCAGCGGGGCCGTTCACGGCTCCGTTGCCTGGCGCCTCGCCTCGCACCATGGCCGTGCCCGATAGCCGTGCCCTGAAGGACCGGCTGGGTAGCCTTCGGCTGGGCGTCCTGCGGAGTGCGACATGAAGCTGTACGATGGATTGTCCTGCGGGGGCGACCCCGACAGGACCAGGTGTCCCATCACCTGTACTCTATGAGGATATGAAAGCCCTCAAACAATGTACCCCGTCCCGCAATCTGCGGGAGCGTCCAACCCGCGAGGAGAAGGCGCCGCTGCCAGCACCAGGCGGCAGGGGGCTAGAGTGGACGGCATGGCTAGCATATGCGAACTCTCGATAAACGTCGTCAACGACAACCGGCCAAAGGTGGCTGACAGGCCGGAGCCAAAATGGCAACACAGCGAGTACGGGGGCTTCCGCATCCCTCGTCATGGGTAATCAAACGCTGTCGGCGGAGAGAGAGAGCCTAAACCGAATCCTGTCTATCGTGCGGAACATGGTAAGCCCGTAGCCCTCCCGCAAGGGACAGCCGAGCGCAAGCGATGCTTATGGGGCTGCGGGTAGAGGATGTGGGAGAAAGCGAACGCTGGTCTGTAATGGACCGGATAGGGGTTGCAACATCACTCCACGCGAAAGCGGGCAGACTTCCCATTGGTCTTTCCTCACAAGAGAGTATGGTAAACCGACAAAGGAGACAACAGCAGATGACGGACCAATCCGGTGCAGTTTCCCACGAGACCAAAAGGGTAAAGCGCAAGCAGACGCCTGAGGAGATCGTGAGTCGGCTCCAAGCGCGTATTGTGAAGGCGCAGGAAGCGGGCAGGCACAACAAGGTGAAAGTGCTGCAACGCATGCTCGCCCACTCGCAGAGCGCAAGGATACTTGCAGTCGAGCGAGTGTCGCATAACGACGGCAGCAAAACACCCGGGGTCGATGGAGATACCTGACTGACCCCGGAGAAGAGAGCGCGGGCAGTGGAGACGCTGAGGCCAAGAGGCTACAAGCCCCAACCGCTAAGGCGTATCTATATCCCGAAGAAGAACGGCAAGAGACGTCCCCTAGGTATACCAACGATGACAGACCGAGCGATGCAGGCACTCTACCTGCAAGCTCTGGACCCTGTCGCCGAGGTTACCGCCGACCGGAACTCGTATGGGTTCCGAAAGGAGCGCTCCACAGCAGACGCCATCCGTCAGTGCTTCAATGTGCTGGGAAGCGGAGGCGCTCCAAAGTGGGTGCTGGAAGGCGATATCAAAGCCTGCTTCGACCGGATTAGCCACGACTGGTTGATGGACCACGTTCCGCTTGCGGACAAGGCCGTCCTCTGGAAATGGCTGAAAGCCGGCTACATGGAAAAGCTCATCCTTTACCCTACCGAGGAGGGAACGCCGCAGGGCGGAATAATCTCCCCGGTGCTGGCAAATCTTGCTCTGGACGGGATGGAATCGATGCTGAGGGAGCTCTTTCCCCGAGGTTCGACGAGAGCCAGCCTAGCCAAGGTGCATATGGTACGGTATGCGGACGACTTCATCATCACCGGCAGCACAAAGGAGCTGCTGGAAACCGTCGTCAAACCCCTCGTCGAGCAGTTCCTAGCCGAACGAGGTTTGGAGCTCTCGCAAGAGAAGACCTCCATCACGCATATCGAGGATGGCTTCGACTTTCTGGGTCAGAATGTTCGCAAGTACAACGGCAAGTGCCTCATCAAGCCGTCAGGCAAGAATGTTCAGAGGTTCCTCGAGAACATCCGGCGAGTTGTGAAGGACAACAAATCCGCATCGGCTGGACAACTGGTGATGCTTCTTAACCCGAAAGTCAAGGGTTGGAGCATGTATCACCGCCACGCCTGCGCCACGCGCACCTTCACCCATGTAGACCATGCAATCTTTACAACACTCTGGCAATGGGCCAAACGAAGACACCGCAACAAGGGCCTCCGCTGGATAGCGCACAAGTACTTCACTACGCTGCCAGGTCCAGGAGGCGGGAACAAGTGGACATTCTTCGGAGAGGCCGAGCGCGGTAGTGGCGACGTAAAACTCGTCTGCCTGCGTAGAGCCTCACGGACCCGGATACAACGGCACTACAAGATACCGGCGGACGTAAACCCGTACGCCCCGCGTTGGCAAGAGTACCTTCGTCATCGCCATGGCAAGGAGGAGGCTCGCTACAGCCCAGCAACGGACGCAGCGGACACCGATACCCGACGGTGCCCATCGACCGAACAGAGAGCAGTACGTCCTAATGCGACGGCACCGCGTCCCTCACGGGGCGTTTGAAAGGCTTGAGCCGTGTGCGGGGAAACTTGCACGCACGGTTCTTAAAGGGGGAGGCGGCGGCAACGCCGCCTCCCCACTTGACCGAAACGTCAATGGCGGACCAACACTGTTCGTTTCGCCCAAATCCGTTCGCCCTGAGCGCTCGTCAGCCTCATCGACGAGCAGTCGAAGGGTGCATCGCTGTTCCGTCCGCCTATCGCACCGCGAGACCGAAGGAAGGAGCCGGGCAGGCGAAGGGCGTACATGAGAGGTGAATTGCTCCAGGAGGAGGCCCATGCCCCCCGATGCAGTGCCGCTGTTCCCGCTTCAGTGTGTGCTCTTTCCGAGGATGCCGCTCCCGATGCACATCTTCGAGGATCGCTACAAGCTGATGATCAACCGTTGCCTGCGCAATAGGGAGCCGTTTGGCGTGCTCGCCATTCGCGAAGGCAGCGAAACAGGGCCGGACTCCGTCACGGAGCGAGTGGGCACTCTCGCCGCCATTCGCGCAGTCAAGCGCCATTCGGACGGCAGGATGAACCTGCTGGCGGTGGGCGACGAGAGATTTCAACTGGTCGATGCACGCAAGACTCGCGGAGGCTACCTCGTTGGCCGCACGCAGCCAATTGAGGATGATCCAGGCTCCTGCATCCTGAGCGGCCCGGTCTCGGGCGAAGTGCGAGCCCTGTTTTCAGACTACTTGAGCGCACTGGTAGACCGAGCCGGGTTTCAGATACCGGACTATGAGCTGCCGGACTCGCAGGAGGACCTCTCGTTCGTGGTGGCGGCAGTGCTGCAGTCGTCCCAGCAAGAGCAGCAGATGCTGCTCGAAATGACGGACACGCTTGACCGCCTGATGTTTGAGAAGGAGATACTCGAACGCGATCTGGCCGCTCTCCTCGCGCGTCCGGCTCATAGGGTCGCCATCGCTGCTTATCCGCTCAAGCTCAATGAAATCACCAGCGGCTTCTCGCGCAACTAGGCATGCCACGCAAACCCACCCTCAGCCCCACAAAGATCGCCACGTACCTCACCTGCGCGCTGAAGTATCGCTACGTCTATGTGGACCGCATTGGCCGCTTCTATCAGCGCGCCCGGGCCGGGTTCAGCTTCGGCTCGACGCTGCACGGAGTGCTGGAGGAGTTTCACTCCGGCGGCGAACAGGCGGACGCCGCACAGATGCTGGTGACCTACGAAAAGAAGTGGATATCCGCCGGATATGAGTCCGCTGAGCACGAGCGTGAGCACAAGGCGACGGGCGCCCAGATTGTCGCCGCCTACCACGCGGCTGCCGTTGAGCGCGTCGAGCTGGGAGTCAAGACACTCCTTACCGAGAAGCAGATCAGCGCGGACATGGGAGAGTTTAACCTCATTGGGCGAGTGGACCGCGTGGATGAGCATCCGGACGGCACGCTGGAGGTGGTGGACTATAAGAGTGGCAGGCAGCAAACCGAGCAGGTGGAGCTGGATGGAAATCTCGCGATGTCGGTCTACCAGCTCATCCTGATGACAGCCCATCCAGGCCGCCGAGTGATCGCCTCGATCTACAGTCTGCGCACGGGCCACAAGGCCACCACTGAGCTGGGCGAACGGGCAGGGCCCTTCCGCGAGGAGATCATGCGGCTGGGCCACGAGACCCTGTTCCGAGAGTTCGACGAGCTGCGACCAGTCCGCATTCCGGCCTGCGACGATTGCGACTTTCTGCCGAGGTGCTCGGGGTATTGGCGCGAAGAATAGCTGCTGCGCAGTTCCCGTCCCAGTACCGAGAGTCGCTGAAGATCGCATTTGACACTCTGGCATTCGCCCTGTAAAATCCTGTTGTGCCTTTAGGGCCAGATCTCTTCCGCATCGCAGCCGAGTTTCTATTACGTCCCACCAGGACATAGCAATTGAGATGAACGCCACAGCGGTTGGTCCACTCGTCTTACCCTTTTCGCGACTGTCGCGGAGAGTCAGGCGTGCGCGGCTCCCTGGCCGAGCGCCTCATCGTCGGCTGGCGAAACAAGCAGACCTGTTCACCGCGGAGGTCGCTGAGGAACGCAGAGGGAAGTCACGGAGACAACGACGCGAGCATACGGTCTGGAACTCCGGAGCATACAGCCTGCTGCAGACGATTGAGGGAGCCTGCCCTGAGCGCTCGTCCGTTCAACGTGATCGAGACGTCTCCGCTCGTCGTGAGCCTGCCGAATCCGCTCATCCTGAGCGCTCGACAGCCTCTCCCACTCATCCTGAGCCTGCCACAGCCGTATCGTGGCAGAGTCGAAGGACGAGCAGTCGAAGGAACCTCATCGGCAACGTCACTCTCGAGAAGACAGGCACGGTCGTGGACAGCTACACCTGGGACCCGGAAAACCGCCTCAGCGTCTGGAACTCTGGGGCGTACAGCAGCTTACAGACATTCTCTTACGATCCGTCGGGATTGAGGGTGCGACGGGTCCTGCCCACACGCACCGACAACCTGCTAAACGACGACCAGAACCTCGTGCAAATAGTGACCGGCGACCCCGTGGTCTACCAGCACCTGCCAGGGGTGTGGGGCAGCCTCTTCTCGGTGCGGTACTCCAATGCAAGCAAGATTGTGCTTCCCGACTTCCAGGGTCACAGCCGCTTCATGGTTAACAGTTCGCAGGCAATAACGGAGACCGCAATCTACGACGCCTGGGGCGCCGAGGTCCTCAATATGACCAGCGGCAAGCTGGACTTCCGCTCTTGGGGCGCGTGGGGGTACTTCCGGGACAGCCCGACGAGGAGTTACGTGCGAGCACGGGAATTGCGGAGGGACTGGGGACGGTGGTTGAGCGTGGATCCGATAGGGTTTGATGGTGGGGATTGGAATCTGCTTGCCTATGGAAACAACCAGCCAACCATCTTTGTCGACCCATCGGGATTGCAACATCCTCCCCGCTTTCCAGACTGGTGTGAAATCCAGCGAGATAGAGGCTGCGCTTCGTGCGGACCCTCGATAACCAGCCTACTCAGGCAGACTGTTGAGAAGATTAAGTCCCACTACGTGAAGCAAAAGCCATCGGACCGGACGCAGCTCTGTAAGCAATTAGTGAGTCTGGAAGATTTGAAGTGCCTGTCCGCATGGGACATACGATCTTTGACCGACAAAGGTGGAGGATACAGAGACTGGGTAAATCTCGCTTACTACCACAAGAATGGCTGCACATTAGGAGATTGCTGCAAGGATACTGTCCGTGTGTTTGGGCAATGCCATCTGACATACAATGTGAATTATGTTGCGTTTGGCGTCATGTGGAAGCTCTGCCAATACAATCGTTCAGAGATGAGTGCTCGAATATTAGCCTACAAGTGCGTGTACCTGGGAGCTGAGGCAATTGGTGCCTCCGAATGGGCGTCGGCAGGGTACGATGGGTGGCCATCTGCGCGTACACCCGAGAGCGACAAGACGGATGTGTGTCCGATTGCAATGTGTAGGGTGAAACCTCGAAATACCGACCTCATGCTGACTGAGCCCGGCTTTACGGTAACCTGGCAACCGGGATACAACTTTTGAGAACGGCCGTGCCTAGATCGCCTAAGCGGATGTCTATAGCTAAATTGATAATGGTCGTGCTTGCGTGTATACTAGTATTGCCAGTACTAGCACTTTGGAGTGCGCCGGTCTGGTTACCTACTTTCATGGAATCGAGTTTTTCGATTGAACAAGGTGAGCGAATCATCAGGGCAATCGATTCAGGTGAGTTGTCTACATCCAGGGAAGGAGTTGCTAAGCTCACGGAGTCGTATGCATATGGTTATCCACGACGGTTTGTTTGCGTCACAAATAAGGGCAGTGGCCTCAAGGTAGTCTTCTTTCCTACCTATACGATATTCTCCGTTAGGGGATATTTGCATGTCAGCCGCCCTCTGACCTTGGCGGACCTCAGTAGCACTCGGCGAGATACTTCCTGGATCAGAGTCGGCACATTTGAAGTACAACATCTCCGTCCAGGTCAAATAACTACTATTCCACTGCCAGAGGTGCCGTTATCGAGGAAGGTCTCTGACAATTGGTATTACACAAATTTCGACTATTAGAGGCTGACTGGCTGCCTGCAATCGGTGACAGTGGTCTCGCGGTATTGAAGTGCTCGCAAAAGCAGCGCATACTCCCGAGCCGTGAATCACTCGGTCGGCATAAGTGGGATGCAAGTCGAGGATACCCGTGATCCGCACTATCGACCCTAACCAGTTAGGCATACCCACCCTGGTACTTCCTCCAGGGTTCGGGGAAGTGCCTGCCTGCCGCCGGTGCGTCGAGTTCAGCCCCGGTCCCCGGCTTGACGGCACGCTGCTGGTCGACCCCGAGATTCACCTGCCCTCTCCCGGCATGGACGTGGACATCGCCTACTTCTACAACGACAACTCGACCTACAACGGACCCTACGGCTACGGACGGACCATCTCTCCGAACCTGCTTGCGGTTGCAAGCGGCGTGAACGCCATCGTCACCCTGCAGCGCGGGGACGGCTCCTTGGTGAGCTTCCAAGATGTCGGGTCGGGAACGTTCGTGGCCAACTTGCGCGCTGTCGACTCAGACTGGCGAGATGATTGGGCGAGGCCGAGACTGAGCGCGACCTGAGGGATCACCCCGCCCGCACCATATCCGGAAAGTCGCGATAGAGCGCGAACTTCGCGCCCGTGATCATCCGGTAGACCGCGGCATGCGAGGGCTCCACCTCCTCGTCGCGGCTCGCCGCTCGGAGGAACGCCGCATCGAGCTGCACGAGGTCGCGCACCTCTATCGCCACGTGAAACTCTCCTATCTCCGCCGAGGAGAGCCCCAGCATTCGCCGCGTGAGGCGATATCCGTGAATGAGGTCGCGCTCCTTCAGGTAGCCCATGTAGTTCGCCAGGTTACGGGTAAATTCGAGGTCCTTGCTCGTCTCCTTCAGGTCGAACCAGATGTGGTAGATATCCATTCTGCTTCCTCTTGCCGGCGAATGTTGGAGATCGGCCCCAAAACGAAGGGCCGTGAACGGCGCCACCTAGTTTCAGGCAGTCCTTTTTGTCCAGGGCCAAGTGTACCTTGACCGCCTCGACTGGGCGGCCCGCGTGGACAGATGTTTCGCTGCTGCCAGGCTCCTGCCTCCACCAACCTACCTCGTGGCACCTGCCGTCGTGCTCTTCCTCGCACAGTGTGGCAGAATCATGCGGTACAATGTGTGCATTGATGTTATGCACGACGGAGTACATGGAATGGGCGCACATCGCGTTACTCTCTCGCTGGACCGCAGCCTGATCGATCAGACCCGTGCGGCCGGCGATGCAAACCTCAGCCGTCTGGTGGGGCGGTTGCTCGGAGAACACCTG
>VFKD01000638.1 GCA_009885735.1 bacterium | reverse complement strand
CGCGAAGGCGCGAAGAAGGGTGGCCAATCTAGGCTTGCGGCGGTCGGTATGACAAAGGCCCCATTGCAGGGGCCCTCGTCATTGTGACGGTAGCGTTGGACTACCTATCCCGATCCGCGTTCGACGCCAGGTTCGCCTGCGCAGCGGCCAGCCGGGCAATCGGCACCCGGAACGGCGAGCAGCTCACGTAGTCCAGCCCAAGCTCGTGGCAGAAGGCAATCGACGATGGTTCGCCGCCGTGCTCCCCACAGATGCCGAGCTTGATGTTCGGACGCACTTTGCGGGCCTGATCCACGCAGATGCGCATCAGCTTGCCCACGCCGGTCTGGTCCAGAGTCTCGAACGGATTGGACGTGAGAATCTTGCGGTCCACATACACTCGCAGGAACTTGTCCTCCGCGTCATCTCGGCTGAAGCCGTAGGTGGTCTGCGTCAGGTCGTTCGTCCCGAATGAGAAGAACTCCGCATGCTCGGCTATGAGATCCGAGGTGAGAGCCGCGCGGGGAATCTCGATCATCGTGCCGAACGAGTAGTCGATCTCAACTCCAAGCTCGGCAAGAGTCGCCTTTGCGGTGCGCTCCAGGTCCTCCCTGACTACCTTCAGCTCATTCACCTCGCTCACCAGCGGGATCATGATCTCGGGGTGAACGTCGAACCCGCCTCTCTTTGCCGCCGCTGCGCCTTCCAGGATTGCACGCGTCTGCATCTCCACGATCTGGGGGAATACAATCGAGAGTCGGCACCCGCGGAGGCCGAGCATCGGGTTCACCTCGTGCATTTGCTCTACTTTTGCCAGCATCGCCTTGTCTGCCGCGAGCTCTGCCGAGCCGGGGGAGGTGATGCTGAGCCGGGTGACCGACTCAATGAGTTGGGTGAGCGGCGGAAGAAACTCGTGCAGCGGAGGATCGATGAGGCGAATGGTGACGGGTCTGCCGTTCATCGCGCGGAAAATGCCCTCGAAGTCGTTTCGCTGATACGGCAGCAGCTCATCCAGGTACTTCTGCCGTTCCTCGTCGGTCTCTGCCAGGATCATCGCCTGAACGATCGGCCTGCGGTCCTCGGCAAAGAACATGTGTTCCGTTCGGCACAGCCCGATGCCCTGTGCGCCGAACTTCACCGCGATTTCTGAGTCCTCCGGAGTGTCGGCATTCGCGCGAACATAGAGTGTGCGAACCTCGTCCGCCCACGACAGGAACGTTCCGAACTCCCCTGTCATCTCAGGCGTCACCACTGGCAGGGTGCCAAGAATGACCTCGCCCTTAGTGCCGTTCAGAGTGATGGCGTCGCCCTCTCGAACGATGAGGTCACCCACTCGGAAGTGGCCCGCCGCTTCGTCAACGTGGATGGAGCTGCAGCCTGCTACGGTTGGTATGCCGAATCCTCGGGCTACCAAGGCTGCATGAGAGGTCATCCCGCCCGTTTCCGTAAGAACTCCCTCCGACGCGAGCATGCCCTTGAGATCGGCCGGGTTGGTCTCGGCGCGAACCAGAATGACCGACTTGCCCTCGCCGCCCTTGCCAAGCTCGGCGGCCTTCTCGGAGCTGAGGACCACGATACCAGTGGCCGCGCCTGGGCCGGCTGGAAGGCCGGTTGCTATGGTGGAGTAGACCGATCCAGGCTCAATAACGGGGTGGAGACACTGGTCGAGGAGCTCTGGAGTGACCCGCAGCAGGGCCTCGTCCCGCGTAATGCGGCCCTCGTTAACCATGTCCACGGCCACTCGAACTGCCGCAGGACCAGTTCGCTTGCCGCTTCGGCACTGCAGGATGAAGAGCCGGCCCTTCTCGATGGTGAACTCGATGTCCTGCATCT
>VFKD01000677.1 GCA_009885735.1 bacterium | reverse complement strand
GGCGCCGGCTTCCGGAAGGGAAGCCAGAGGAGGGACGAATATGTCTGCGACGAGAATGCCTGCGCAGAGGACCGCGGATGATTGCGCCATTGCGATGCTCCCGAATTGTAAATGTACGACCCTCAAGTCTGGATCATTCATGTCGCTCGTAAAAGCGGCACGGTCGGTCAATCCGTCATTCCCGCACGTCCTTAGCGGGAACCCAGTCTCACCCTTCTGGATTCCTGACGTCGCAGGAATGGTGACTGTATGTCGGCATGTTCATGAATAAACCGGGCTAGAACCCTGCGTAAGCCTGCTTGGGCTGCCTGTCCATCTCCACAAGCTTGCGAGCCGTGGAGATGTGCGTGGCAAGAACATTCACCATGCCCGTGCGCAGTGCGCCCAGGATAGCGGGCATCTTGCCTGCCTCGCTGGCAACTCCAACGACACACGGAATTCTCGCAAGATCTGCAGACGATATTCCAATTACCCGGTCGGCCATTCCCTGCGAAACCGGTCTGCCGTTGATGTCGAAGAAGCAGCCGAGAATGTCTCCAACCGCACCGGCGCGGCGAAGGTTAAGCATGTCCTCCGAAGAGAAACAGCCCATCTGAACCACTGCGCTCTCGTCCCTTGCGTCGCCAATGCCCACGAGCGCCATGTCTGCAGCCGCTGCCTGCGCAACCGTAGCGCGAACGTCCTCGTGCGCCAGGAACGACCCGCGTACCGCATCGCTCTCGGCATAGGCAGGAGCATAGAGACATCGCGTGGTTCCGCCGAACCGCATGGCGAGCGTACGGCAAATCTCGGCGGGGTTAACCAGTCTCTCGGCCTGCTGTGAGCCTCCGATGGCGGTTACGAACACACAGCTCCGTTTCTGCACATCGGGGATTACATCCGCAACTACTCCAACGTTTCTGCCCATGCCAACCGCGATCGACATTCCCTCGCGCACACGGCGAACCAGGAAGTCGGCCGCGACCCGTGCCACGTTCGCTCGCTGAATAGTCTCGTCAGAGTGGTCCATGGCGATGAGCGCCTGGCGCAAACCGAAGCGCCGCATCAGCTCGGCCTCCAGAGCCAGCTCGAGGCGCTCCGGTCCATGCACCCGAATCTCGACAATGCCGTTTGCTCGGGCCTTCTTTAGGAGGCGCACAACCTTGATGCGGGAGACGCCTAGTCGCGAAGCGATACACTCCTGCGTGTTGTCCTCAAGGTAGTACAGCGCGGCAGCACGAGCCATCAGCTCCACGTCGGTACCTCTACGCTGCGTCGAAGCAGTAATCATATTCACACCTCGGAATGGCTGGTATTCCGGCGCTTGGCACATTTGTACATAGACCGTTCAGATGTACGTATGCATCATACAGGACAAATCTTCTGCTGTCAAGCGGTTCATTTGTTCAATAGGAAACTCGGCTTCAGTGCAGAACTGTCTGAACAGATGTTGGAGATACGGAGAGGATCACCCTTGGACTCATTGCGAGCAGAACAATCCGACGGTGGTTCCGAGGCAGCCACGCGCAGTCATCGCGCCGGAAATGCGATTACCGCAAGGTCTGTGATCATCGGAATTCTCTCCGGAGTTCTCATCTGCATCATTCAGATCGCATACAAGATCAACTCTCGGACCGTGGTCCTTCCCCTCCAGAGCACGGGAACTCTTCTCACGGGTCCTGTCTTCACGCTGTTCCTCCTTGCGTTGGCGAATGTCGGCATTCGACGATTTCGTCCAGCATCAGCTTTCCGCCCTGTTGAGTTCGCAGTGGTGTATGGCCTCAGCACTGTCGCTGCAGCCATTGCCGCACAGGACCAATTGATGCAGCTCTGGCCGATGATGGTGTTCCCATTCCGCGCGAATCAGGTTGAGACAGCCGCTCTTCTAAAGCCAAACATCCCCACTTGGATGGTGCCACAAGACCCACGAATTGTAGAGCCCTACTACATGGGAGGTGTCTCCTTCTGGACCTGGGAGCGAATCTCGGCATTCCTTGTTCCTGCGGTTGCATGGCTAAGCTGGCTTGCGGCGCTTGGCGCAACGATGTGGGCGTGGAACGTTATCCTCCGCAAGCGCTGGATGGACCACGACCGCCTTGCCTTTCCATGCGTTCAGGTTCCAATGGAGATTTGTCGTTCTGCCGGCTTCGGCGGCCAGGTGAGCGGGAAGCTCTTCTGGGGCGGGTTCATTGCCTCATTTATTGTTGAGACCCTCTTTGTGTTGAACCAGCGGTTTCCGGCCATCCCGGCCATCCCACTCACATTCAATGCAAGCGCCTTCCTGCAAGACGCGCCCACCCCGTGGAATGGGCTCTATCCCATGACGATGTTTTGGAGCACGGTCGTGCTGGGAGTCTGCTACCTAATTCCGATGGACATACTGCTGAGCGGGAGCGTCTTTTATCTTGCCCGCAAGGGCCTTGAGGTTGTCGGGTTCGCAGCAGGATGGCGCGAGTTCGGCTGGGACATGACTGGATTCCCCTACACGCGGTCGCAGGCAGCCGGCGCCTGGTTTGCGCTCTTCTTCCTGCTAGTCTGGGCGGAACGGCGCCAGATCGCCAGCGTTCTGCAGCTAGCGTTCTCACGGTCATCGCCAGGTCCGACGGATGATGCTAACGAGCCGGGAAGCTACCGCACCGCAGGCAGGATGCTCGTGGGTGGAACTCTTTTCCTTCTGATGTTCAGCGTCTACTCGGGAATGTCCGTTGGGGTTGCTGTTGTCTACTACGCCTTCTTCTGGATGCTGAACATCACCATGACTCGCATCTACGCCCAGGTGGGACCTCCCCTGCTCGAGCTCTACTTTCTGGACCCGCAGAAGACCCTCACCACGATCTTCGGCACGCGCGGCTTCTCTCCGCGCAGCCTCACCATCTTCTCGCTTATGTACTGGTGGAACCGAGTCGACCGCGGACAACCGCAGGCACATCAGCTCTCAGCGTTCTATGTGGCTCACCACTCAGGCGCCAACATGCGCCGGTATGGCGCGTGGGTGCTTGTTGCATTCGGCGTGGGCTGCGTTACGTGCCTTGTGGCCTACCTGCACTATGCCTACAAGATTGGCGAGGATCAGTTTGAATCCGGCGGTTGGCGGGAGACCTTCTCGGCAGTGGCTGTCTCCAGGGTCAACGAGTGGGTTACTACGCCTCGCGGGCCGAACTGGACCGAGATCGGCTTCATGGCAGGCGGAGGAGTCTTCACGCTAGCACTGGCGAAGCTCTCCTACACGTTCGTTGGTTTTCCGCTTCACCCGATTGGGTTTGCACTCGCAATGTGCTACGCACTCGAGTATACGTGGCCCGCGTTCCTGGGAGTGTGGTTCATCAAGGGCTGGCTGCTTCGATACGGTGGCAGAGCCCTGTACCTCCGCTACATTCCAGTTTCGTTCGGCCTCGTGCTCGGAGGCATCGTCGTGCCGATCCTATGGGGCTTTGTGGCGTGGGCGTTTGAGTGGTACAGGTAGCAGAGAGGGACGGAAGGGAGTCTAGAGACAGCAGAGACTTCGGCGACACGTGGGCCTGTTAGGCGACAATCCTAAACCGCCGAACCTCAACCTCGTTGCGCCCAGACTTCTGGTAGGGGCGCGGCTCCGGCTGGGCATACCCATTGAGATCGACAGATCTCGCACGAACCTCGTAACTGCCTGGCCGAAGTCCCTCTATGGCGGCGGTCCAACCCACGGTGCTGTAGGGCAGTGGCCACTGCTTCGGCCTGCCTGTAGCTGGATCGAATCCCATTACCGTCTTCGACGACATTCCTAACGGCAGGACGTGGCCCCAGTCTGCCGGAGGTGCGTCCATCCTGCAAGGGGACCACGCAGCGGATATCCACTCGGGACTGTTTGAGTTGACCTCAGATTGCCCGCCCATCACCCTCCGAACCCAGGTCTCAACGCGCTTCAACCCGGACATTCCGGAGATGGCGACGCCTCGAACAAGGTGCGGGGAGCCGACTTTACCTTCACCAGGGCACGACGTGATGTACGCAGACGTCTTTAGATGAGATTCTGGATCGTTATTGTCATTTGCATAAGTGTCGTTCGCCTTGAAGTCGTTCGTCAGGACTATATGCTGCAGCCACTTGATCGACTTGAAGCCGTGGGACCAGGGAATTAGCATGCGAACAGGTCCCCCGCGTACGAGGGGAAGGGGCTCTCCGTTTAGCCGGAACGCCAGAAACGCGGGTAGTTCCCAGGGAGAAGTCTCCATCACTTGGGTGTAGCTCAGCGATGACTGGAAGAGCTGCTTTGGGTCATCGTTGTGGTATCCCCAATAGTAGATGCGACGGACATGGTCGATACGTCCTGCAAGCTTAAGCACTTCCCGAAGCGGCACGCCCTCCCACAAACCTTGGCCAAGTGGCTGGGGGATATTAAGGCACTGCATCGCCTTGAGGAACTTACTCCCATGCGTCTTTGCCAGCTTGATCAGCCCGCTCAAATCCAACGCTGTACCGGCCTCAATTGTCAAGGGATTCGGTACGGATGCCGAACCTTCGCCTGTTATCTCCAATCGCCAGGTTTCCGGAGTTAGTCTGGCCTTGACGAGCGCCTCTCCTCGCAGCGAGTGCGGGACTGGATTGCCACGGGAGACATCCACAAAAGCGCGCGATGAAGTCAGCACAGCCTGGGCCTGCTGAACTTGCGTAGAAGGCGTGGCAAGGCTATCTATAGGCGCACCGATGGCTGTGCCGGCCACAACGCCCAGCCCCAAGGCCTCACGGCGTGTGAGGGCTCCAAGCCGGACATCTGCGTTCGAGGCATTTCCGTCATCAATCGGCGACATGGCCATCTCCAGCCTGACGGCGTGAATGAGATGGGCGCCGAACCGCCACGCTTCCGCGGCCGTTCGACGCCCAAATGGGGTTCAACCAGGCGTCAACCGACTACGACATGTCGCCGTAAAGAACCTGGATATAGTTCACCTGGCCCTCGTGGTAGACGTTGTTCCAGTAGAAGAACAACGCGAAGTCCGCCCAGGTCTGCGTGCCCTTGGTAAACGGATTCGTAAGCGTATCTCCAAAGCTGCCTGCGGGGAAAGCCTCCACTGCAGCTGCGAGCGCCTCGGTGCCACTTGTGAGCCACGCTACCGCAGCGGCCCCGTTTCGGTTTGCGTCCTTCTTCGCGCTGTAGTCATCACCATCGAACGCCGGTACGGAGGCGTTCGTGAATGCCGCCGCCGCCCACTCGTTCAGGTACGCGCACTCTACCGCCTGGTCGAGTGCGTCGCGGCCCGAGTTGCCCTCCACGGGTGGATGCCAGCCGATGCGGTCATCCGGCATTTTTGCACATGCTGCCCCAAGGGCTCCAGCCGAAGCCCTGAGGTTTGACGCGAGAAACGCGCCAAGGTCTACGCTTGCCAATGCAGTCTCCTTTTCACCATTGTAAGGTTAGTCGTGTCGTTAGTAAATCGGCGCCGACAGGGTGCCCGCATCCGATCTACACCATCCAAGTACGCCTACTAGCTCAAGACTCCTGCGTGATCTGCAGATTCTTCCGCAGAATAGCTTAAGGCGAGCGGCCTGGAACCGCCAGAACCCGAGTGGGCCTTGGCAGGTCCGCTTCCCCTACCGCTATGTCAACTCGCGCAGAAGAGAGGCTCGCGGACGTGGAGCCGGCCGGACGTTGAACGGTCGGCTGATTGTCCACCCATCTCTTGAGGATGAGGTAGCCTTCATCCGCCGGACCATACCGCCTTCCGCCCTGGTGACCATCCTCCTTGCCGTCTTGAATATTGAGCGGCTTCCTCAGAATCTTGCTCCGCTCGAGGTCAGCTAGATTGACTCGTCCTTGGAGGATGCGGTAGTTGATGATGAGGTCCGACACGGAGATATAGCCGTACTGATCTGGGGCCTTCATCTCCATCGACGGCACGCGCCCCTTGACGCCGTGGCAGCCGATGCAGCTCTGCTGGTCCGTTCGCTTCTGGCGTGTCATCTCCGGAAGCACCAGGTCGCGGAAGTAGAGAATGTCATCTATCTGCGCCTTGGCGAGCTGCGGCTCCCCATTCGCGGCAAACTCCACTGTCCGATGCTTCTCTTCCTTAAGCGTGGCGATTAGATCGGGCATGAACTTCTCGTTACCCTGTTTGAGGACGTTCTCTATCACCTCGCGCAGGTCGTTGTCCTTGACATACTCCAGCGCCGATGTGAGCGCTCTAAGCACTTCGGGATTGTTGCGAAGCGCGGGCTGGCCGGCCATTCGAATGGCAATTGCCCGCGTGCGAGGATCCACCGTTGGCCGAATCTGATCGAGAAACAGTTGGAGCGCTCGGTCCTTGATGCTAAGGAGTAGATCAGGCTTCTGAGCTTGCACCTTGTCGGTCTGCACGGAAACCGTTGAAGGCCCAGATGTTCTGGACGCCTGCAGCTTTGAGGCGTCGGGACGCTTGAACGTTAGTATCCAGCCCACGCTTCTCAACCAGTACCGCTCTTCAAGCGGAGTCTTGAAGCTCGGAGGGAAGTACTCGCTCACCACGACCTCTTGGTGCAGATCCGGGTTCTGCTCGAGCACCTGCCCCAGCCTGTCCGCTAGATACCAATTCGCACTCATCTGCTTCTCGGCGTCCGCCCTGGCAGACGGGTCCTGCATAGCCTTGATGTGATCCGCAGAGGTATACCTGTCGAACCTGGGAACGAGAAGGTTGAAGAAGTTTCGCTGCTGCTCGAGGGTTTTCGGGATGACCCAATTGACTTTGGCCCAGAGGTCGAGAATGGGATCCGACACCTGCGGACGGCGCGGCGGATCCATCGCTCCTCGCAGCACTTGCGCAAGCTGCGGCTCAACCTGCTCCGGGACCGCCTGAAGGCTCACAACGCGCGGATCGCTGATTGCTGATGCCGCAAGTTGGCGCAGTTCCTCGGGCCCCTTGAACGACAGATTCACCAGAAACTCCGTGAGCAGCTTGTTCGGCACATTCGAGGCGCCCTCAAGACCTGCCTTCATCAGCGCCAAGTCGGCCTGATGCGCAGGCTCCTTCAAATACTCGAGGGCTGCGGCGGCCATGAGGTCCGCAGAGCCAGGAGTGACATAGCCCATCTGACCCGGACCTCCGTCGCCTCCCGATGTCGCGTAGAACGTTCCTCCAACTCCCACAAGTCGCCGAGCTAGACGCGCTTTCGTGATGGGTTCCGCGGCCTCCAGCCGAGCGTCAAGCAGATCAAATAGCGCCGCCAACTCCTTGTACTGGTGCTCGGTGGACCCGTTGGCCTTGTGTCCATTCGCAATGAACAGGGCCTGGCTTGCATACCGATTG
>VFKD01000561.1 GCA_009885735.1 bacterium | reverse complement strand
TTCACCCAGCGGCCATTCGCCAAATCAAAACGCAGTGGTTTGAACCAAACCCGCTCGCCCTGGGGCACCCAGGGTATCGTATTGCTGTCTATTCCGTGGTCTGGATGGGCAAACTCCAGGCCGGCTGCGAGTCCGTCGATCGCTGGCATGTTCTGCTCCCTCGTTACTTTTTGTTGGTCAAATGCTTGAAGTGCCTGTCTGCGAAGGCGAGGTACTGGTCCCAGTCGTACGCGGTGACGTCGTGCTTGCCGCTCCGCACATGATACGCCACCGTTCCCGCGGACGGCTGATCGACCGGCGGCATCTCCACGGCGGGCAGCCCCTCCTTACCCAGGAGCGTCCAGACCGAAGCGGCATGGCGAGCCGAGAGAAATTCGCCCATCGGGTCGGCCCAATTGTCCTCGTAAGCGCTCGCCACATACAGTGGCCTCGGTGCGATGAGCGCGAGCAGCTCATGCTGATCGACGGGCAGCGCGGCCTCGTTGTCGTTGTACTTTCTGAAATTGGCGGCAAACCAATGCGGAAACGATGTGTTGAGCGCCTGGACTGTCTCGCCGAAGATGCGCTTCGAGAGGGCCGCGCCTCCGGCGCCCGAGTTGTTGGAGATAACCATCGCGAACCGCTCGTCCTGGGCACCGGCCCACAGCGCCGCCTTGCCCAGCCGAGAGTGCCCGAGGACCGCAACCTGCTTCGCGTTGATGTCCCTGTCAGTTTCGAGGTAGTCCATTGCCCTCGAAAGCCCCCAGGCCCAAGCTCCGATCGCTCCCCACTCATTCTCCGCCGGCTTGGTTTGCTCTGATTTGTAGAATAGCGGGTGGATTCCGTTCTGGAAGCCGTCGTCGAAGTCGGGGTCGAGATCGCCATAGTACGCCGTTACGACAGCGTAACCACGCTCAATAACCTTCTCGATCTGCCAGCGGCTCTGCTCGGCCCCGCGACTCTTCTCGGTTGCCCGGTTGTTCACCACTCCCGGCTGTCCGGAGCGCATCCATGCGGTGGAGATCGCGATGCCGGGGTCGGAGTGAACCGCGTGGTTGCCTCCGAAGTTGAGCCCTAGGAAGGCGGGTACCGGTCCTCTTACCTTCGCCGGCAAATAGATTAGCAGGTTCATCCTGGGACCATTCGCCTCGGTTGTGAACGGGATTTGGACCTCTTTGCGAATGGCCTTTCCGCCCAGCGCGTCACGATCAATGCCGAGGCGCTGAACAATGAACACAGCTGGTCGCCTGTTCGGCGTCTTGCCGTAGACATGCTCCTCGAAGAGCTTCAGCAGCTCGGCGCGCTGTCGCCGCCACTCCTTCGCGTTCGTCACTCTCTTGCCGGCTTCAGAGGTTAGGACGACGGGAAGTGTGTAGGGGGGTATTTTGCTTTCGTCGTAGTTGACCGTGGTCTTATCCTCGGCGCGCTGATCGCTAGATACGTCGTTCAAGGTAAGTATATCCGCTCCCGCCGCCACGGCGATTAGAAGCAGTGCCATCGACCATTTCGCGTTCCATGGCTGCACGCATTGCGTCACCTGGGAGCCTCCAGAGGTTCGATTCGTCTTGCGGCTGCTAGGCACAGGCTAGGCGGCCGCGTGGTACGGGAACTTGGCGCCCCAGCTCCTTGGCGGTCTCGATCCACTCGTTGATGATCACTTCCACGGCAGCGAGCGCTTCTTGATAGCTCGCACCGTCGGCTGCGCAGCCGGGCAGCTCAGGAACTTCCGCGATAAACGCTTGATCGGCCTCGCTCCAGTAGAGTATGACTTCGTAACGGAGACTATTTAGCATGGTCTGTTCTCGCCAACCTCATGGACGATGTGGACCCTGAATAAATGCGCCTGGAGACTATAAACAGTGAGTCGAATTCGGCGGAGATCCGGCTTGGGACTATGCCTCGCCGGCCTATCGGGCATGAGGCTTGGCTATCACCAATCCAGGCACTATCTGGTAGTGCTTAACATTGAACGTGTACAGCGTCGCTGATAGGCCGACTGCGCAGGCCGCAATCAACGCATCCACCAGACCCACGCGATGCGATAGGTGGTAGACCGCAAAGTCGGACAACGCCCGCGCGCAATCGGTCTCGGTTGGCCATACAATCTGCAGCGGGGCTACCAGCTTCAAGGTTTGGCGTACTTCACGGGCATTTCGGGCATCCTGAATCAGTTCCATAACGACATATCCCTGCACGGCGGGCAGGTCTTGCAGGCTGCCAAACCACTCCAGTGCCGGTGGGTGCCCGCGCTGGACATCAATGAGCACGTCCGTATCGAGAAGGACCATCGTTTACGGACTCGGCCTTCTCTCAGCTCGCCGCCGCAAGGCGCGCGAGTACGCATGGCTGTCTGCGATCTCGGGCCTGGTGCCGATTAGGCCCTCGGCTTGCCAATAGCTGACGAGTTCCGCGCCTGTGTGCAATTCTGGATGTGCGCCCAGGCCTGAGGCAATCAGGCGTAGGGCGTACTCGGACAGGTTAAGACCAAGCCGAGCCGCTTCTGTCGCGAGTTCGGTCTCGAGTTCGGGCGGCAGATCCAACACGAGGCTCATGGATACACCTACTTTCGTCGGCATTGTAGCAGAGCCTGAGACGCCAATCAACGTGAGCCGCCACGCTGTGCGGAATGCCTCGATTGTCTCGGCATGTGACGATGGCGCTTACCGAGCGCGGAAATGAGGTTTGTCGTCCGGCGTTGCCAAAGCGCCATCCGCTTCGCCCAGGACCTTCTTGAGCCTGCGCTCCGCCGCCGCGGATTTCGTTCTCCCATAAACCGCCGTCTCTGGGTATTCTGCTGCCCAGGCAAACCACTTGACTTGCGTTCCTTCCAGCCAACTCAGGGTCCAGCCCTTCAATTCGCCCTCGATGGCGCGGCCCGCGATGTCCCAGCGCGAGCCGGTCTCCTTATCGATGAAGAGGGCGCCGCCAGACTTGCCTGCAGGTTGCAGGGTCAGCCGACGCTTCGGGAGGGCTGGGGCGCCTTCTGGGAGCGGGGTGCCCGTTGGGAAGGGGTTGCCCGAGTTGGACGTGGGGAACTTCCGCGGCTGGTGGGCCACCGGCTTGTAGGCCGCTGCCGTCTTCGTGTCCGGCTCCCAAAGCACGACGATCGACTCGCCGTCCACTTCATCTGCAATGACCCCCTCCTTGGCAAGCCGTGCCAGCGGGTAGGCTTTCGCCTCCTTTCCCTTCGAGACACCGAGCACCAGCTCGTCAGCGGGCAGCCGCTTGTCCGCCGGACCCCGGCTCTTGCGGGAGTCCTCGTTGATTTCATTGGGCAGATCGACCGGCTGGTATTTTGCGTACATGCTGTAGGTCACGCCGTCGGGGTAGCGCTTGAGCCAGAAGCCCCAGTCACACACCAACGTCGGGACCGGCTTCAGGCGGGCCCCCTTCTTGGGCCCGTCGAAAGCGATCCCGGTCAGGCATGAGTAGAGGGTGCCGTCCTTGTGCTTCATGACCATGACGCCGTTTCGCCAGCCGTGGAAGCTGAAATCGTAGGAAGGGGCGAACCCCCGCGCGAAACCGGCGTCGGGGTCGTGGACGAACACGCCGTACGTGTCGCTGATGACCCGGTAGCGATTGAGGAAGAAGCGGTGGGGAATGGCCCCGCCATCGGAGTAACCGCGAATCCAGGCCAGGACGCGGTCGTCATCGCGCAGATCCCCGGCTCGCTTCCTGGCCTCATCAACACAGTGCGAGCAGGAGAACTGAGGATCACCCCAGGCGAGAGTCTCGAACGCGGCTGGCTTGGCGATTACCGCGGGTCCCTTGGGTCGATCGGCCGCACAAGCCCCGCACACGGCGAGGAACAGGATGAGGAACAGGTTGCGTTGCATCGGTAATCTCCTATGTCACTTACATGCTGCCGGCACCGAGGGTATGAACGTCGCGTGAGTGCGCGTCTTGTGACTACGCCTCCCGAACTATCTCAGCCGACGTCATGGGCTGACACGGTCCTGCTGCGAACTCACGTCGGGCCTCCGCAATGACGCCAACAAGCCGTTCCCTCCCCCGCTCAGCCAAGCGGCGGCTTAAGGCATCAACCAGTTCGACCTGAGCATCAGGGTCGAGTTGTTCCGCTGCTTCAAGGGCATCGGCGAATCCGATTGGCTTAATCATGTTGAACTCCAAACTGCCTTGTTCGAACCCCTCAACTGAAGTCGCGGATGCAAGAGTCACAGAATCCGCGTCGTTTGATTCTGTCCTCAGTGCCTGAAGGGGCGCTTTTGTCCGTACCTAGCCAAGGATTCAACCGCAGGGCATAAGGGGCACGACCGTTCCAGGTCGGTCATGGCTTGCTCTGTACAAATGCTTCCACAGTCATGTCAATGTCCCGGGCGATCTTCCGAAGAAGCGACGGAGCGATGTCGCGACCCTTGTGGAACGGCACCGTTGTCCCGCGTCCATCTTCATGTCGGAACTGCTTGTGGGATCCTCGGTGCGGGACTTCGACGAAACCCAGACCCGTAAGGATGGACATCACTTCCCGCGGCTTCAGGACTGGGACCGCCACTGCTCAATTGACCAACAAGGCTTCAGTACCCACAAACTCCGATTCACAGGCCGGTTCTCCGTCCTCCAGCAGCATGGCGACAACCTCACGCATGTTTCGCCGCAATTCGGCCAGGCTCTTGCCTTGAGAATGCGCTCCGGGAAAGCCTGGTACAGAACCGACAAAGTAGCCTGTCTCCGGGCAACGCTCTATCACGATGGTATAGGACTTCACAGTACACCTCCATTCGTGGAACCAGCACGGGCACCTGACCTCGGTGCCGTTCGTTTAGGTTGCACACGATGCATCGCTCGGCTGCTCATCAATCAGGTTCAGGACAAGCGCTCACGGCGACCACATTCGGGCTCATTGAGAAGTGATTCAGCCAGATCGCTTTCGAGATGTCCTACTCCCTCGTGACGGTCTCGTGAAGGTTCAGGATGACCCTTGCGACGCTCGTCCACGCGGCGAGGTCCGTCTTGTCTAGGTCCGATGCTGGGGGTTTCTGGCCCACCGAGATCAGGTTCTCGGCGCTTGCGGCGTCCTGGGCGAAGTCCGCGCGATGCTTCTTGTAAACAGCGCCTAGTACCCGAACTTCAGCCGCAGAGGGTGGACGCGACAGCGCTCTCTCGAAGGCAATGGCTATTCGCCCGGCCGGAGAGATGTCGCCTGCGCGCATCATCTCCTCCGCAAGCACGCGGGCCGCTTCGACGTAGGTCGGGTCGTTCATCAGCACAAGCGCCTGCAGCGGCGTGTTCGACCTGGGCCGCTCCACCGTACACTCCTCGCGGCTCGGCGCATCGAAGGCGAGCAGGCTTGGGTGCAGGAACGACCTTTTCCAGTGTGTATAGAGCCCGCGCCGATACTGGTCTTCGCCGGCGCTGGGAATCCACGTGGCCGGCTCGGCGAAGGTGTTGCAGTGGTCGTAGTAGCCTGCCGGCTGATAGGGCCGCACGCTGATGCCGCCCACTTTGCGGCTCAACAGCCCGGAGATTGCCAGAGCGTTGTCGCGCACCCCCTCGGCCTCGAGGCGATAAGAAGACTGCCGCGCAAACAGCATGTTGAACGGGTCGCGCTCGCGATTCGCAGGGATAACCGAAGACGTCTGGCGATATGTGTTCGACATGCAGATGAGCTTCATCATGTGCTTGATGTCCCAGCCACTCTTCTCGAACTGCATTGCGAGCCAATCGAGAAGCTCAGGATGAGTGGGCCACGAGCCCTGCGCGCCAAGGTCTCCGGGACTGCGAGCCAGGCCGGAGCCGAAGAGCAGCATCCAGAACCGGTTCACCATCACGCGAGATGTGAGTGGATTCTCCTTCGAAACGAGCCACTTGGCAAGGGCAAGGCGTCCGGCGCCTAATTCCGTTCTGGGCTGCGGCAGGAAGTGCGGCACTCCCGGCTGCACCACCTCGCCGCTCTCGTCCATCCAGTTGCCTCGGGGCAGTACGCGCATGGTGAGCGGCTTCACGGAGACGGTGATCATCATCCGCGAGATATCCTTGTCCAGCGCCGCAAGGCTCTTCTTGGCCGCGTCGAGCTCGGCCCGGACCGTAGCAAGCTCCGGCGCGACGGAGCGCCAGTGAGCCGAGATTGCCTTCTTCTGGTCCGGCGTTCGGAACTCGGGCGCGACGGCCAGCGCCTTCGTCACAGCCTCGGGTGTCTTGGCGTCCGGCTTGCCCTCCCACACCAACTGTGCGGCAGCAAGCGCTGGGGTCGCCGCAGAATACGCGGCAGTTGCTGCCTTGATTCGTTCATCCAGCAATGCCGTCTCAGCAGCCTGCTTCGCGGTGGGCATCTTCAGGATCGGGTCGAGGTCTTCGCGCTCATTCTGGTAGAGGCCCACCTGCTGGATGTCTGCAAAGTAGGCAGCGAAGCGATAGAAATCCTTCGTGGTGAACGGGTCGTACTTGTGGTCGTGGCACTCCGCGCAGCCGAGAGTTGAGCCCATCCAGACCTGCGAGGTCGTTCGCACACGCTCCGAGGCGTATTTCGCCAGGTACTCGCGGTCCTGTGCTCCTCCCTCGCGCGACACCATGTTCAGCCGGTTGTAGCCCGAGGCGATTTTCTGCTCGATAGTGGGCTTGTCCACCAGGTCGCCGGCCAACTGCTCGGTAGTGAATCGGTTGAACGGCATGTTCTGGTTGAACGCATTGATCACGTAGTCGCGAAACGGAGTGACGCTGCGGTTGCGGTCGCCATGGTAGCCGTCGGTGTCTGCATAGCGCACCAGGTCGAGCCAGTAGAGGGCCATTCGCTCGCCGTAGTGCGGGCTCGCAAGAAGACGATCAACCTGCTTTTGGTACGCGGAAGGGCTTTTGTCTGCCAGGAACTCCGCCACCTCCGCGGGAGTGGGCGGCAGGCCGATGAGGTCGAAGCTGAGGCGGCGCAGCAGGGTGCGGCGGTCTGCCTGCGGCGAGGGCTCCACTCCTGCGGCGGCCTGCTTCGCCAGGATGAAGCCGTCAATCGGCCAGCTCGGGGAACTGGTCTTGGGCGCGGGAGGCAGCTTTGGGCTCACGATGGGCAGATAGGCCCAGTGCGATTGGTACTTCGCGCCTTGCGCCACCCAGCTCCTCAGGGTTAGGATTTGAGCGGCGGTCAGCTTCTTGCCGGTGGTTGCGGGGGGCATGTGGAGCGCTCCTGCCTGCGACACTCGGCGCAAGAGTTCGCTGGACAGTGGGGCGCCGGCAACAACTGCCCGCTTGCCGGACGCCGCGGGCGCAGTGGCTCCTTCAAACTGGTCCAGCCGCAACTTGCCCATGCGCTTCGCGGCGTCCAGGCCGTGGCACGCGAAGCAGTTCTCCGCGAGGATGGGGCGGATGTCGCGGTTGTACTCCACTCGGGTGGGTACGAGGTTTGGCGTTGGCTGCGCGTGCAGGCCGGACTGCAAAAGGCAGAGCCCCATCATCGCCGTCAAAGCACGCATTGTCATCTTCGCCTCCAAGAAAACCATTGTTGCGACATTCCGTTCGTCCTGAGCACGGTTCAGCCGCATCCAACCGTAGTCGAAGGACGCTCGAACGAAACTCTCACCCTTCGACTGCTCGTCGATACGGCTGACGAGCGCTCAGGGCGAACGGGTCTAGGTCCTACGGGACCATCGCCCCACTCCCGAATGTATCATACTGCGGACCGGCATGGGACCTATGGGACGTATTGGACCAATGCTCATGCCCGAACTATGGCGACACGTATCCTGCTTGTCTACCCCTTCGAGATCGTCTCGTCCAGGTTCAGCAATACGCCGCACAGGGCCGACCAGGTGGCGAGAGTAACCGTATCCAGCTTCTCGTTTCGCGGCGCCTCGCCCACCGAGATGAGCTTGAGCGCGCCCTCTTTGTCTTGTCCAAATCGGCTCCACTGCTGGTTCAGCAGGTTTGTCATTACGGCGAGTTCGCGCGGGCTTGGGAGCCTTGCCAGCACCACTCGATAGGCGAACTTAAGGCGATCGTCGTTGGAAGCGCCGCCCTCGGTCAGCACTCGCTCGGCCAGTTTTCGCGCTGATTCCACATAGGTCGGGTCGTTCATGAGCACCAGCGCCTGCAGCGGCGTATTCGTCGTGGAGCGGCTCACCGTGCAGAATTCGCGGTTCGGTGCATCGAACGTTTGCAGCGAGGGCGGCGGGCAGGTGCGTTTCCAGAAGGTGTACATCGTGCGACGCCAGAGCGCTTCGCCGTGGTCCTGCACATAAGCCTGAGCCGAGAAGCTGCCGCCGAATGCGAGCTCTTCCCAGAGCCCCTTGGGGTGGTAGGGCCGAACCGAGGGTCCGCCAATGGTGGGAGTCAGCAGCCCGCTCACCGCGAGGGCTTGGTCGCGAATCTGTTCTGCGGAAAGCCGCACGCGAGGCGCGCGTGCATAGAGCCGGTTCTCAGGATCCTTCGCCAGCATGGCGGGAGTGGCTTTGGACGACTGGCGGTAGGTCGCAGACGTAACTATGAGTCTCTGGATCGCCTTCACGTCCCATGCCCTCTGACTGCTCTGCGATGCGGTCCTTCGACTGCTCGTCGGTACGGTCCTTCGACTCCGGCTCGATACGGCTGAGCCGGGCTCAGGATGAGCGGGTGTTTGCGTAGGATGAGCGGATTTGGTACCGATGTTTGCAGTGTCACCTTGCTCGGATCCGCTCTGCATAAACTCGGTGGCCAGCCAATCGAGAAGCTCCGGATGCGAAGGCCGCTCGCCCTGGGTGCCGAAGTCCTCGGCGGTCTTCACCAGGCCCAGGCCGAAGTATTGGCTCCAGAAGCGGTTCACCGCCACTCGCGCCGTGAGTGGATTTGCCGGGTCCACGAGCCACTTCGCGAGTTCGAGCCGGCTGAGAGGCTTATCGCCAATGGCTTCGGTGGGACCACGCTTAGGCCCGCCGGTCACGAAGACGGCAGGCAGCGCAGCGGTCACCTTCTCGCCCTTCTTGTCGTACTCGCCGCGAACCAGCATGAAGGTTTCGCGCGGCTTCTCCATCTCCTGCATCA
>VFKD01000713.1 GCA_009885735.1 bacterium | reverse complement strand
CGTAAGCGTCCGCTGAACTGCATCTTGTGGGGGTTGGTAAGCTCGGTTCGTTTTCTGGGAGATGATTCCAAACGAACGCGAGGGTGGTGCGATGGGGAAGCGACAGCGGCGGCGGGATGGGGTGAAGGAGGCGTTTTGGCGGGCGCAGGTTGAGGGGCAGGCGCGGAGCGGCCTGGGGGTGCGGGCTTTTTGTCAGCAGCAGGCGCTCGCGGAGAATTCGTTTTATGCCTGGCGAAGAGAGCTTACGGTGCGCGATCGAGAGCAAGCCGCGGCGGCGGGCGGCAAGCGGATCGCTGCGGCGCAGAAGAATACGGTTGCCCAGCCGGCGATGTTTACCGAAGTGCTGGTGACCGCTCCTGCCCAGCCGCTGACGGCGCCGACGGCCCCGATCGAAATCATCTTGACGAGCCAGCGGCGGATCGCGGTGGCACCCGGTTTCGATCCGGCGACGTTGCGGGCGGTGATGAACGTGCTGGAGGATCAATCATGCTGAGCTTCCCGCCGGCGCTGAAGATCTTTCTGGCCACCGCGCCGACCGATATGCGCAAGAGCCACGATGGCTTGGCGGCGCTTGTCGAGCATGTGCTCCGCGAGAATCCGCTCTCGGGTCATCTGTTCGTCTTCCGCAACAAGCCGGGTGATCGGCTCAAGCTGTTGTATTGGGACACCGATGGATATGCTCTTTGGTACAAGCGACTCGAAGCGGGTCGCTTTCGCTTTCCGGCGGTGAGCGGCGAGCAAACGCGCATCAGCATTACGGCGACGGATCTGACGATGTTGCTCGACGGAGTGGATCTCGCGAGTGTGCGACGGACGAAGCGATTTCAATTGCCGCTGGAAATGTCCGCGGAAAAAGTTTCGGATTCGCGCGCGATTGCTTGAACAATATCGCGTGCTCGCGCGTCTATAGTTGCATGAGCAAGGACGCCGTTTCTTCATCGTCTAAACCTTTCGCGGCGGATGCCGCGCTGCCCGCTGATGTTCCATCCTTGCGGGCCTTGTGTTTGCAACTGCAAGCCTCTCTGGCACAGCATCACGCGGTCATCGCGCAGCAGAACGCGACCGTTCAGCAGCAAGAACAGAAGATCTCGCACCTCGAACATCGGCTCGCGAAACTCCTGCGGCGAGAATTCGGCAGCCGAAGTGAAAGGCTCGACCCCGATCAGTTGCTGCTCTTCGATCAAGAGGAACTCGCGGCGCTCAGTGCGGAACTCGCCGCGGCCGTTGCGGAACAAGAGTCAGCCGAGCGAGAGGCTGCGGAACAAGAATCCGCGGCACCAGACCCGCACGATTCAGGCAAGTCTGCGCAGCGCAAAGGCCATGGACGTCGCGAGCTGCCCGCTTCCTTGCCGCGAGAACAGAAGCGTTATGAACTGACGGCGGAAGAACGAGTTTGTCCTTGCTGCGGTGAGCAGCGGGCCGAGATCGGCAGCGAGCTGAGCGAGCAACTCGAATACATTCCTGCTTCTTATAAAGTGATCGTTCACGAGCGTGTGAAGTACGCCTGCAAACATTGCGAGGAGCAAGTGGCGCTCGCCGCGAAGCCACCGCAACCGGTGGAGAAAGGTTTGCCTGGTCCCGGCTTGCTCGCGCAGACGGTGCTCTCGAAGCATGGCGATCACCTGCCGCTGTACCGGCAAGAAGACATTGCCGCGCGGCACGGCTTGATCCTCCGCCGCAGCACGCTCTGTGATTGGATCGCGGCCGCCGCGGATCTCGCGCTGCCGCTGTATGAGCGGATGAAGCAACTGGCTTTGCAGTCGCACGTGCTGCACACGGATGACACGACCGTGAAACTGCTCGATCCACTACTGGACAAAGCGCGGACGGCGCGGTTCTGGGCGTACATCGGCGATGCGGCCCATCCGTATACCGTGTACGACTTCACTGACAGCCGGAAGCGCGACGGACCCGAGCAATTTCTGGCCGGCTATCGCGGTTATCTGCAGGCCGATGCTTACGGCGGATACGACGGCCTCTTTCTGAACTCGCCAGGCGCCATGCTGGAGGTGGCCTGCTGGGGGCACGCGCGCCGCTACTGGTTCGAGGCGATCAAGACCGATCCCGTGCGGGCCCATCACGCGCTCGGATTCATCCAGCGGCTGTATCAGATTGAGCAGAGCTGCGCCCGCAGCACGCGCGAACAGCGCTGTGCGCTGCGGCAAGCGCACGCATTGCCGATTCTCGCGCAGTTCCAGACCTGGCTCGCTGAGCAAGCCCCGCGCGTGCTGCCGAAGAGCCCAATCGGCGAAGCGTTCACCTACACGCTCAATCAGTGGGCCGCGCTGATGCGCTACACTGAGGATGGCGCCCTCTCGATCGACAACAACATCGCCGAGCGCGCGATGAAGCTGTGCGCGATCGGCAGAAAGAATTGGCTGTTCGTCGCGAGCCTCACCGGCGGCCGCCGCGCCGCGATCCTGTTCAGCCTGATTGCCAGCGCCAAAGCCAATCAAGTGGAACCCTGGGCCTGGCTCCGCGATGTCTTTAGTCGCTTGCCAACCATCGCCGCCGACACTGACACCACCGGCAGCGCCGAGACCACCGCGCTCGACGCCCTCCTCCCCGACCGCTGGCTGCAATCGAACCCCACCCTCCGCTGGCAAATCAACGACCTCCGCCAGAAAGAACGCCAGCGCAGCCAACAACTCCGCCGCAAAAAGCGCCGCCGCTAGCCCCGCCAAGAGCCAGTGCAGTTCACCGGACGCTTACCTGATTGCGACTGCATTGCTCTGGGCGCTGGGGAATTCGATTGTCATATACTTTCCAATTTGGCTATTCGGAACGGCCGTCTATTTGCTTCCCGAGATTAAGGCCTTTAGCCGACCGTGGCGCCCCTTG
>VFKD01000540.1 GCA_009885735.1 bacterium | reverse complement strand
TATACACGGCTTCGGTGCCACGGACCAGCAGACACGAACCGGCCTAAAGTACCCAAACTCGGCTGCCTCCGCCGTGTGCTACGCTATGAGATAGCCAAACATGAGGGAGCGGCCATACTGGCCGCCCCGTGTTGTCGTAATATGTCAGCTACTTGTCAGCTTAACCAAAACCCGTTCGTCCTGAGCGCTCGTCAGCCCCATCGACGAGCAGTCGAAGGATGCGTTGCCGGAGAAAGCGTCCTTCGACTGCGGTTCAAAACGGCCGAACCGCGCTCAGGACGAACGGGTGACCAAGAGGATGTAAGGGTAGTGCTTGGTTGCAGGCTACAGCGACGATTGATGTTTGCGCAGAACCTTACCCGCAAGCGTGCCCGTAGAGGCGCCAGCAGCCCAGGCAGACCGCCCATTTACGAAAACCTCAATAATCCCCGCCGCGAACTGATGCGGATTCTCAAACGTTGCGGTGTCTCCCACGGTTGAGGGGTCGTACACCACCAAGTCCGCGTAGCAGCCAACCTCAATGCGCCCTCGATCCGGAAGGCCCATTCGGTCCGCGGGCATGCTCGTCATTTTGCGTATCGCCTCGGGCTCCGTCAATACTCCCAGCTCACGAACGTAGCGCCCTAGAATTCTGGGAAACGTGCCGTAGCTCCTCGGGTGAACGCGGTCCTCTCCCATCTTTCCTCGTGGGGAGGTGCCGACCGCATCCGAGCCGATCATCGTGAGCGGATGCCGCATCACGACGGCAATGTCGTCCTCGTGAATGGCGAAGTTCACAGCGCCTACATAACCATTCTCGGATTGGATAATGTCGAGCACGGTCTCAATCGGTCCCATTCCGCGGTCTCGCGCAAGCTGCGCGATTGTACGCCCTTGGATCTCTTTGTGGTTCCGGCAGACACCAATCTGAACGCTGTGCCACAGCGAGTCCGGCCCCAAGTCATCCCAGTCCGGATGGTTCGTCCGCATATCCAGGATGATCTTCTGCCGGGTCTCGTCGTCACGTATCCGAGCCAGAACGGTGTCATTCGCTCCCGAGTTCGCCCAGGCGGGCAGAAACTGCGTGTGGAGACCGTTGTGGAATGCGGTGTAGGGATACTGATCGAGCCACACGTCGAGCCCGGCCGCACGGGCATTCTCCACCATTTTGAGCGTGCTATGCACCTTGCCCCAGTTGCTCCGTCCTTCCGCTTTGTGATGCGATAGCTGCACCGCAGTGCCGGCGCGAGTGCCGATCTCGAGAGCCTCTGCCACTGCCTCCTCGAGTAAATCGGCCTCATTTCGTAGGTGACTGGCATAGACGCCTCCAAACGGCGCAACTCTTGACGTAAGAGCAACAAGCTCGTCAATGTCTGCATACGAAGACGGCGTATACTCGAGCCCGGTAGAGATGCCCCAAGCACCCTCTTCACACGCATTGGTCACAGCATCGCACATGGCGGCGAGTTCACGCGAGTCCGGGTTGCGCTCCTCCATGCCTACAAATCGCTTGCGCAGAGTGCCTTGCCCTGCCAGCATCACATAGTTCGCCGCAATCCCGTGATCAGCAACGTACCGGAGGTGCTCCGCAACGCTTGTCCACTGAATACGTGCACCATGGGCGCCAAGAATTTTCTGTTCCCACTCGAAGACCGGTTCCGACGTGCAGAGGCCAATGCAAAGAGAGCAGTTGCCCACCACCTGGGTGGTGACGCCCTGCGACACGATGCTCTCTTGCTGCGGATGAAACGTTGCGGAGATGTCGGAATGTGTGTGAATGTCCACAAATCCAGGAGACACATGCTTGCCGGTCGCATCAATCTCGCGGGCTGCGTGATCTTGCTTGAGGTCGCCGACAGCGACGATTCTGTCATCCAACACGCCTACGTCTGCCATCGCTGGGGGGTTGCCGAGCCCGTCCAGGACGACTCCATGTCGAACAATCAGGTCATAGGTCATGGAGCGCCCACTTCCTGAGGTACGCTAAACCTAGGTAGACCGCGCTGTGATAAGGACCACTTCCATCCAGAATCCGCTCTCCGCATGGCTGTACTTTCGTCGAAATCCGGCAAGAAACCTGCCCGTCGTCGTTGCATTGGCGCTTGCGGTCGTGTTGGTGGCCGGAATTGTGACCATCGTCTCCAGTGTCGACCAGACCGTCCTCACGATGTACGGCTACCAGCGATACCTGTCGATTGTGACTCCTCGGAATGCGCTGAGGCTTTCGGACGAGCTGCGCTCCGAGGTAATCAAGCTGGTCCCCAATGCGCGCACCTTCGATGTGATACCTGCATGGACCAATGTGCGCACGGTCTTTGGCAAGATGCCCTTCCCCATCATGGGTGTAGCTCATCAAGATCGAGAGTTCCTAGCGGAAGCATGCGGCGTGTCGCTTGTTACAGGCAGGTGGCCGGCAAAGGGCGCGCCCGAGATCGCAATGTCCGAGGCCATCGCAAAGAACCGAGACCTCAAGCTTGGCGACATTGTGCTGGACCCGAAGTCCGAGGACAACTTCGCGGCTGAACCGATGAAGCTCGTGGGAACTTTGCGAGGGCCTGTTTGGCTCGCAGTCGCCTCGGCGGAGTTTGTCCGAGATCGCTTCCCCGTGGCGATTCACGGACTGGCCGTGATCGGCGCTTCGGAGCAGAGTCAGCGATCAATCGACGTACTTCTCGACAAGCAGCTCGACAAGTCGACCGCTCGAGCCTGGACCTATAGAACCCTGGTGCGCGATACTCGCGATGCCCTCTCCTCGCTCTATCTGATGATGCGTGTCATTGTGGTTATCATTGCCGTCACGGTCGCACTGCTCGCAGGCATGCTGGCCGGCATCCACTTCGGGCAGCGGCTCGGCGAGTTCGCCACTCTTGTCGCCATCGGCTATTCTCAGCGGTTCCTTCTGAGACGCATCGTCGGTGAGATCGCCATACTCTGCGTCGTCGCGTGGACGCTCGGACTCCTGGTCACGGTTGCCATGCTGTTCGGTCTTGCAAAGTGGGTGATGGAACCGCGCGGCCTCTTGCTGGACCCCATGTATCCTGCCGCCTACCTCTACACTCTTCCGGTCCCGTTCGCCCTGGGCGTCTTCTCGCTCGTAACTGTGACCCGCAGGCTTCACAAGATGGACGCCGTATCGGTGATTGAACGCAGATGACGCTGCCATCGGTTTCGCCTGCAATCGAGTTTGCAGAGGTCAGCCTGCGCTACGGCGAGGGCATGCGCACCTCTGTTGCCCTCGACTCCGTAGCTCTTTCCATGAAGCCTCGCAGTTTCGTAGGCATCCTCGGCCCTTCTGGAAGCGGAAAGTCATCACTTCTGTACCTTGCGAGCGGACTAAAACAGCCGAGTGCAGGCGAGGTCAGAGTGGCGGGACGTGAACTTGCCAAACTTTCCGCCGCCGAGATGGTTGCCCTCCGGCGATCAATGTTTGGCATCGTGTTTCAGCAGCCGTACCTGCTGCACTACCTGTCGGCGGCGGAAAACATTGGTGTTGGACTTCCCCAGCGCGAGATGAACGCAGCAGAGAAGGTAGGCGAGCTCGCTCTCAGGCTAGGCATCGATAGCCTTCTCCACAAGCTGCCGCACGAACTGAGCGGAGGCGAGCGGCAGCGAGTCTGCATCGCCCGAGCGGTCATCGGCTCGCCGCCGATTCTGCTTGCGGACGAGCCCACCGCCGCACTAGACCACGCAAACGGTCACGAAGTGATGAACCTACTCGTATCGTGCCGCGAGTTCGCCACGGTGATGGTGGTGACCCACGACCCAGAGATGCTTGAGGGCGCCGACATGGTCGTTCGGATGCGCGATGGGCGTGTGGAGGATGTGTCGGTCTCACAGTGAACCTTAACCGGAGCGGTTCGCCCAGAGAGCGAATCGGTATCTGGGCGAGCACTACATCGCGCTAAGCTTCTTCACCGCCGAGCGCATTACCGCATCACCCGCTGCACTCACCCACTGGTTTGGCGGCAGTCGCTTCCACCGGTACTCTTCAAGGCCCGGGAACATAGTGAGAGCTCTAGCATTTTCGGGTGACGGTACCATGGCCGTGATAGGTGATGGTCCTGTGGCGGTTGTTGTGCGTTTAGCTGACGGACACGTGCTGCGCCGTTTTGGTCGTGTCCAGCGGTCTCAAAGTGGCAGTGACAATAATCTCTGCTCGGTAGCGACTGAACCTCATGGCCAATTCGTTGTTGCCGTTGAGTATGATAATGACATTCGAGTCTGGGACATCATGTCGGGCGAACTGGTTCGGCATATCAAAGTCAAGGGAGGCGGCATGCAAGTGAATGCGACATTCACGCCTGATGGCCGTAGGCTCCTCACTGGAGGGCCACTAATACAACTGTGGGATATTCGATCTGGGCGCCTTTTGAGGGCATTCGAAGACGTTAACTTCAAGCCAGGAACGGTCGGCTATACTGTAGTGCTGTCTCCAGACGGACGGACGGTCTTGACAGACCGAGGATACTGCGCCCTGTGGGATTTGGAGACGGGAAAGCGCCTACACTTGCTGATGCCTGCCGATGAGAGCGCACGACATCGGGCTAGCGAGTAGTCTTCTCGTTGTTGGTGTGTTGTGGGCGCGCGAGCAGCTTGGGCCGAGACCTGTAGGACAGAGCGGCACTCCCGGCGCTGGGCCATACATGACCGTCTACTTGAAGACCGATGGACGAACGATTTCTGAAGCCTGGTTCGAGACGTATAGCTGCCCTGTGGCGATGGCCTGCGGAAGCTGGCTCACCGCCTGGGTGCAGGGACTGACACATGAGCAGGCAAGGCTGCTTGAGACCAGCGGCCTAGGCGGATCTATACCTGATGGTGCCTTCGCGCCGCCGTCATTCCTGCGAAAGCAGGAATCTAGAAGGGAGAGCCTGGGTTCCCGCTAACGGCATGCGGGAATGACGGCTTAGCAGTCTATACCGCTCTCAGGAGCAATGTGAGCAATTCACGCTAGAGAAGCTGCTAGGTGGCGTACCGCTGGGCAGGGCGCCCTGGGCTGTATGGGACTGGACTATGCGGTGCGACGCAGCCCAAACGCAGTCGCGGGATTCGCCTTCAGCAGCTTGTCTCGCAGACCCGCGGGTGCGCCGACGGCCACTAGCGCGGGAACAAGCTGTTCAGTGACCACGGTAAGCGGCATCACCTTACCGCCGCGCGGCTCGCCAACGTGGTACCATCCGCCGTCGTGAGACACCAACAGCCGCTCCGTGCGGCCCAACTGAACCAAACGCATGATGAGTTCGACATGGTCTTGCACGGGCCGCCATCCCACTGCGTCGTACTCCACCCACGCTCCGGCATCCATTACGCGCAGGTGGTAGGCCTGGTCCGCCTCACCGTCCGCATGGACAAAGATGAACCGCGACGGGTCGCCTGTCTCCTGTCGAACAATCTCGATGGCCTCCAGGGCTGCAGGCCCGTGCGCCGTATGGCACGCGATGGCCATGCCTGTCGCGAGGCTCGTGATGGCTGCCGCTCGCACGATTTTCTGCTGAACAGGCACCAGCATTCCGGGGTTGACCGCGATCTTGATGAAGCCGGGACGAATACCGGTTCCTGCGATGCCATGGTCAAATTCTGCGCGCCACCGCGCGGCGAGCTTGTCGACAGATTCAGAGTGCGCGTACCTGGGCAGGTACGGGTCCTTGTAGAGGCCCGTGTTTGTGACAATCTGCAGACCGGATGCCTTCGCCACACGCCGAAGGAGTTCGGGATCTCGCCCCAAGAACGCTGGAGTGCATTCGAACAAGGTTCGGACACCCGCACGACGAGCAGCGAGCAGGTGAGGCAGCATCACTTCGGCGACCTCGTCCCGATCCCAGCGATGCGTGCCCGTCTTGTCGGCTCCTGCGAAGTCCACCATCACATGCTCGTGGCACAGCGTCGTGCCCATCTGACTCGCGTGAATAGGACCGGTGACTGTTTGGAGAGTGCCTAGCGGTGCGGCCATCCTAACGAGGCTCCTCGGACTGCGCGGGCTGCGGCTCCATATTGCTCTCGCCGGGCGCAAGGTGAGATGCCCATTGCATGGCCTTGAGCGCAGCCAGCATCTGCTCCGGCTCGGCCGAAAGCGGAGTCGCCACAGCTTGCCTTCTCTCAAGTGTGATGCCCAACAGAGCCTCGGCGCCGACGTCTGATCCAGTGACGCGAATGACCACCTTGACCGACTCTACCGAGGCGGCTAAGTCAAACAGTAGACGGCCCGCCCGGAACGTATTGCGAAGCAGGAGCGATCGGAAGCTCTCGAGGTCCGACTCTGGAGGCGACTGTGCAATTCTCAGAGTGATGGCTGCGGTTCGATCGCCTGGGTTTGAGGTAACGCTTTCGATCTGGATCAACGATTCCAGCACTCCTGCTCGGGCGATATTGTCTTGAAGTTGCCCTCCCGCGCCTCCATTGCGTGCCGCCTTGGGAGACGCCGGGATCGGAACGGCTTCACGAGGAGTTCCCTCGCCCAACGGACGCGGACCTCCGGCGGATCCGCCGGTCTTCAAGACCCTCGAGGATCCACCGTCAATCGTATCCGTGCCGGATCCGCGCCCACGCATCGCCGCCACAACTACGATGGCAAGAACAAAGAAAACTATGGACAGAATGGTGAGGCCGCGCAGCCACCACACCGGCGAAAGGCCCATCAGGTTCTGAGTGCCGGAAGCATCCGATCGCACCGCAGGCGCATGCGCGGCCTGCAGCAATGCGGGCTTGCGCTCCCGTCGCCGCCTCTCCTGCTCAATCCATTCCGCTTTCTCCTTGTCTCGGGCGCTGGACGGATCCACGTCCAGCGCCATTCGATACCACTGCTCGGCCTCGTCCAGCCGACCTTGGTCTCGATAGATATCACCCAGGAGAGAATGTGCATCAAGATTGTTTGGGTCGGACCGCATCACCTCGATGCAGCCGGTCTCGGCGTCCAGCCATTTAGATCGCATTCGCGCCAGATTTGCCCCGGCCAAGCGCTTCTCGGCCTCCATGCGCATCGATCCGTGAGTTGTCTCTGTCGGTGCGCCGCAACCGGTGCAGTAGGCACTGTCATTGTCGAGCGGAGCGCTGCACTTGGCGCAGAGCATTGATGTCATCGGGTCGCTCCCTTACTACTTTCCGGTGTGGCCGAATCCACCGGCCCCACGAACTGTAGCCGGCAGTGTGTCGTGTTCAGTGATTTCGGCTCGCACAATGGGCGAGATCACGAGCTGCGCTATGCGGTCTCCGCGCTGCACTGCGAATGGCTCCGTGCCGAGGCTCACTAGAAGAACCTTCACCTCGCCGCGATAGTCCGAATCGATAGTTCCAGGGGAGTTGAGAACCGTGACACCGTGATGCACCGCAAGCCCGCTGCGGGGCCGCACCTGCCCCTCGAAGCCTTCAGGCAGCGCAACGGCAAATCCGGTGGGAATCAGGAGCCGTGCGCCGGGTTCGAGGACTAGCGTGGATTCTACCGCCGCGCGTAGGTCCATTCCCGCGGACCCAAGCGTGGCATACTCGGGAAGCCCAAGTCCATCCGCGTGCGGCAGCCGCATCACTGCGATGTTCACAGGGTGTGTTGACGTGGTGGGCATACTAGTCCAGACACTCGCAATATGCACCTTGTTCCAGCGGGTGTGCAACCGCATTCCGAGGAATCAACTGTACAATCTTCAGGGCGGTTTAGCCGACAGCTTGCTCCCGAGCCTCGTCCGGCCTTCGGGGAATTCTAAACCAGAAAGTGGAGCCCTTGCCCAGCTCACTCTCGACCCAGATCGTCCCGTGATGGGCTTCTACCAAGCTCTTTACCAGAAACAGACCAATACCCGTACCCTTCACGCTTGCCGTCTGAGGGTTATGGATTCTGCGATAGGGCTTAAAGAGCTTTGCGCGACCGGATTCCGGAATTCCGGTTCCGCAGTCCTTCACGCCTATCTGAACCGTGTCAGACTCGTCGTCTTGGCTCATGATGGCCGTGATCACCCCGCCGTCAGGGCTGTACTTAATGGCGTTGCTCACCAAGTTTTGCATAATCTGCTCAATCTGGTCTCGCCCAACCTTAGCCATCAGCTCGGGCGTGTCGCACCGTATCTCGAGTTGGTGCTTGTCTGTGTTCGTCATGCCTCGCTGAACTTCAAAGACAGACTCGGTGAGTGACCGAAGGTCCACATCTTCCCAGAAGAGCTGCAGGGCCACGCCGCGCTCTATTCGGGTCACATTCAGCAGGTCGTTGATGAGCCGTCCCAGGCGATCCACGTTCTGCTCGATGATCTGATAGTACTCCTGCCGCTCCTCTGTGGTAAACGAGTCATCGTCGTCCTGTGCCAGCATGCTGATGAAGCCCTTAATGGGCGTCATTGGAGTTCGAAGCTCATGCGCGGCAATAGCGACGAATTCAGTTTTCATTCGCTCCAGGTTACGGATATCTGTGATGTCGTTGAGGATGATGGCCGTGCCGATGAGCCGGGCGTCCTCGCCCTTCACCTGGGCGGAGTGCATCTGAAAGATGCGTTCCTCCTCGGTTTCGGGTTCCGACACACTTATCTCCTCGGCGGCCTTGGTATCCTCGTCGTCCGCGCTGGGCTCGGCCTGGGGAGCTGCAGCGAGCATCCGAGCAAGGACCTCCACCGCCTTGTCATGGCGAATCACTTCCGCGTAGGGGTGGCCCACCGGATCGCTTGAGACGTTGAAAATCTGTCGGGCTCGAGCGTTCATCTGCATCACGCGGTCACTGCTGCCTATGAGCAGCAGGCCTGCGTAGAGGCTTTCGATGGTGTGAACGAGCTTCTCTTTCTCCTCCACCAGCTCTCGGAACATCTGCGCATTGGCGATGACCGCAGCAGCATTGCGGGCAAGTCGCTCCAGCAGGCGCACATCCTCGTCGGTGAACTCACCCGAATAGCGCTTGTTGAAGACGAATAGGACTCCGATCGGCACGCGGTCCAGGACCCGGTCATTATCGTCTCGGCGCTCCACAACGAGGGGAACGGCAACGCCGTTGCGAATGCCAAGGGCGCCAACGACCTGCTTGAGGGTGCGAGGATCGGCCACGGCGTCGTGCAAGATAGCCGGCTGTTCCGTGCGGAACACCTCGCCCGCGACCCCTTCGCCCAGCTTTACGCGGAGGATTGCGAGGTCGGAGTCTGTGATGCCGAATGCAGGCGCTCGGGCCACCAGGTCCCCCGACTCCTTGTCGTTGATGAGGATCGAACACTTCTCTGCCTGAAGAATCATCGCAACTCGCTGAACAAGCCGCTTCAACGTGTCCTCGTACTCGGTGATTCCCACGGGCTCATCGCCAAGGTCCGAGGCGCGATTTGCCCTCTGCAGCCTCGCTATGTCCTGATTCCTGACTGCCAACTCCTGCTCGAGCGTGCCCACCCTTGCTCGCAGATCTCCAACTTCCCGCGACAGCGCCTCCCGGTCATCCGTCTGGTCAAACGTCATCCTTCATCGATCTCCAGGGGTTCCGCCTAGGCGGGGCTCACGCGATTATAGCCGATAGACCTTAGAGCGTCAACAAATCTGGCCGCTGGGGTGTGAGACATATACTGTGTGATTCTCACGCGGCCACTGGGGTCGCCACTCCTTGATAGCGCTGTGCAGCTGCCCTGAGTGTGGCGTGACGGCGCTGGACCGTCTG
>VFKD01000370.1 GCA_009885735.1 bacterium | reverse complement strand
CGGTCGCCAAGTTAGTCGGGTGAAACATAAGTCGCATCACGCAGCCTTGGAGCACGACGACGGTGTGCTTGCGCTCGCCAATTGCCTCAGCCACTTCATCAAGCTGGCCGACCTCGATTTTCTTGGGTGTTGCGGGGACCGGCACCTTCAGCCCCTTCTTGCCTGTGAGAGCTTCCGCCACGAGGCTCGGCAAGTTGTCCTTCGGTCCTGCGAACCGACCCAGCTTGAGGGCGAGCGCCATTCTCTTCGGCTGGGTAAGCATGTCGAGTAGCTGCTTGCGCGCGAACCTCTGAATGCCTGGTCGATGCCCTTCGGATTCAATGCGCGAGCGGAAGTCCTCAAGGATGTTCGCGTATTCCACTCCCGATGGGCAGGCTGTCTCGCAGGCGCGGCACCCGAGGCAGGAGTCGATGTGCGACACCACACCTGGGTCTATCTGCAGAGTGCCTTCCAGCACGGATCGCATCAGGTAGATTCGGCCCCTGGGCGAGTTCGCCTCGTTGCCGGTTAGCCTAAAGGTTGGGCACGCATCCAGACAGAATCCGCACCGAATACAGCGGAGCGTTTTCTCCGCGGAGCTAGTTGACATTAGATCCCGCCCAATCCGCGGCCCGGCGAAAACATGCCCGCTGGGTCCATAGTGTGTTTCACGCCGCGCAGGAGCTCAAAGTCGTCGCGCTTCGGTCCCATGCTGTCAATCTGGTGTTTGACGCTTGCCGGAAGCTTCTGCCATGTTAGGTAGCCACCAGAGAGAGGTGTCGAAGCGATCTCCTGAACGGCGTGCAGCACGTCTTCGTCGCTTCCTTCCGCCAAGACTCCCTCTACTATTCCTGCGGCCGGCACAACGGAAAGTGTGCCGCAGTGTCTTAGAAGACACTCCGAAAGTGCGCCGCATTCGGTGGGACGCGCTTGGAGCCGAAACGCAGCCGGTGCGATCGCAGGCAGAGGCGGTTCGGACCAGTCCTCGTGGCCTGAGCCAGTTTCACTGCGAACGAGTCCCAAACCGGTTAGCGTCTCCGCGATGCGCTTCTCCTGCCAATCCACGCTTGTCTTGCTCCCGAGCAGCAGGAGTGACAGGACAGGTTTGTCTCCCGAGCGAAGGATGCTCCCAGCCGGATCGAGCTGATCGTGTTGCAGGCGCAGCGCTCCGGCGCAGCCGTGCGCAAGGCTAGTCGCAAGGAATGAGATCGACCTCTGCTCTTCAGGCATTGGGTTTGTCTTGAGGGTAATCTCGGTCAGCAGGCCAAGAGTGCCTTGGGAGCCGGCAAAGAGCTTGCAGAGATCGTATCCTGCCACGTTCTTCACCACGCGGCCCCCGCCACGGATCACCTTGCCCGAAGACGTGGCTATTCGAGCTCCGAGCAGCCGGTCTCGCGGCGCGCCGAAGGCCGCCCGGAGCCTTCCCTGTCTATTCGTGGCCACAATGCCGCCAATGGTGGCGACTTGCGGGAGCGGCGATGTGAGAGGCAGAAATTGGCGCTGCTGAGCGAGCACAGCTTGCAGCTCCGCGAGGGTCGTTCCCGGCCGGGCCGTTACCACCATGTCCTCCGCGGAGTAATCCACGATTCCCGCCAGCTTGCAGGTACACAGGGCGGCCCACTTTTCTGCACGAAGAAGGTTGCCGAACTGCCAGTGCGTTGCTCCGCCAACAGGCACAACCGCGTGGCCGTTTCGGGTCGCCCACGCGAGAGACTCCAGAGCCTCCTGCTCCGAGGCGGGCTCCAGAACCGCATCAGGAGAGCGGCCATCCAGCATGAACTCCACATCGGTTGACACGGGCATCTCGGGCCTTACCGCCTGTTCAGAGCTAGACATAGGCCGGGCGGGGCCTCCACTTTGCCTCTATGCATCCATGGCTGGTGGGCAGCATTTTGCCAGGATTGCAGAGGGAGTTTGTGTTGAAGACCTCTCGGAGCGACTTCATGCACTCCAGATCGTCCGCGGAGAAGAGCAGGGACATCGAGCTGATCTTCTCGATGCCGATGCCGTGCTCACCCGTGATAGAGCCGCCTACATCGACGCAGAGCTTTAAGATTGCGTCTCCTGCCTCTATCACTCGCTTCAGCTCATCGGGATCTCGTTCGTCGAAGAGCACACACGGGTGCAGATTCCCGTCGCCCGCATGGAAAATGTTGCAGATGCGGATGCCGTGGTCGTCGGCAATCTTTTGAACCTCGCGCAGCACCTGCGGCAGCTTGCTCCGCGGGATCACACCGTCCTGCGTCACGATGCTGGGCGCCAGACGACCCGCAGCGCCGATACCCTTCTTGCGCGCCATCCAGAGCCGTGCCCTGTCTGCATCGGTCGCAGCAAGGCGCACCTCACGGGCATTGTTCTTTCCGCATATACCACGTACCCGCTCGGCATCCTCATCGATGCCCGCTTCGAAGCCGTCCAGTTCGATTATGAGCACCGCTTTCGCATCTGTGGGGAAACCAAAGTGAAACGCATCCTCAATCGCTTGGAGAATCAGCTGGTCGATCATCTCCAGGGCGCCTGGGATGGTGCCGCTTGCAATGATGTCCGAGACGGTCTGGGTGCAGTCGTCCACCGTCTCGAAAACTGCTAAGAGAGTTCGATAGGTTTGGGGCAGGGGGGTAAGCCGAACCGTTACCTCGGTGACGATGCCCAAGGTGCCCTCGGAACCGACGATGAATCCCACCAGGTCGTAGCCCGGCGCGTCCGCCACGTCGCCGCCAATCTGCACGATCTCTCCGTTAGGCAGCACCATCCGCACTCCGGTGATGTGATTCGTGGTCACGCCATACTTTAGGGTGTGTGGACCGCCGGAGTTGTTTGCCACGTTGCCGCCCACGGTGCAGGCGCCCTGGCTGGACGGATCGGGCGCATAGTGCAGGCCCATGCCGCGCACCGCTTTGCTCAGGTTGACGTTGACGCAGCCGGCCTGTGCCGTCATGCGCCGGTTGTCTGCGTCAATCTTCAGAATCTGGTTGAGCCGCATAGTGGAGACGACCACGCCGCCCTGAACAGGGGTCGTCCCTCCCGCCAAGCCGGTGCCTGCTCCCCTTGGAATGAAAGGCACGCCGAGCTTATTGCAGAGCCGCACAATCTCGGCCACCTGTTCCGTGGTCTGCGGCAGGACCACACAGGTTGGGTCCGCTCGCTCCACGGTGTAGGCATCGCAATCGTAGACGCGCTGCTCCGCGGAGTCGTGCAGGACCGCGTCGGAACCAACGATTTCTGCAAGCTGACTAAATAGTTCGGTGGCGGTTGGGGCAGGGGAGAGGGCAGTCATGCGCTAAGTATATCCCATCGGTCCGGGTACAACAACGCATAAGCCAATCGGCAATCTGAGGAGAGTAAAAATGAAGGACCGTGGAAGATCTCACCTGCTTGCTGGTCTGGCCGCACTTGTGCTGCACACCTTGCCACTCACCGGCCATGCGTACGACCGCCTGCCAAACATCGTCATCATCCTCGCGGACGACCTGGGCTGGGGCGATGTGGGCTTCAACGGACGGCGCGACTGGAAGACGCCGAACCTCGACCGTCTTGCGAAGCAGGGCACGATGTTTCGCCGGTGGTATACGGCTGGAGTAGTTTGCGCGCCAAGCCGAGCCGCCCTAATGACCGGGAAGTACGGAATCCACAACGGTGTGAGCGGCAACAACGACGACTTGCCTTCCGCGCAGGTTACGATTG